>JBAYZQ010000038.1:0-15345 GCA_041672385.1 Sphaerochaetaceae bacterium
AATCAATGGACAAAAATGAAAAACTGGCTATGTTGAGACATTCAATGAGTCATGTAATGGCAGAAGCAGTTCTGCAGATGTTTCCGGAAGCTCAAATAGCTATAGGTCCTTCAATTGAAAATGGATTTTATTATGATTTCGATTTGCCAAGGGCTTTAACACCTAGTGATTTGGATGAAATTACCAAGAGAATGCAAGCAATCATTGCTGAGGGAAAACCTTTTATTCGAAAAGAAGTAACCAAAAGCGAAGCTGCTGATTTTTTTAAGGATCAAAAATATAAATTAGAATTACTCGATGCCATAGAAGAGGGACAAACTATTACAACGTATAACCAAGGTGGTTTTACTGATTTGTGTAGAGGTCCTCACGTTGAATCAACAAATCAACTTAATTCAAAAGCTTTTAAACTTACAAGTATTGCAGGAGCTTATTGGAGAGGAAAAGAAACTAATCCAATGCTTACTAGGATTTATGGAACAGCTTGGGAAAATCCAAAAGATTTAAGGGCCTATTTGGCTTATCTTGAAGATGTAGAAAAAAGAGACCACAGAAAATTAGGAAAGGAATTAGATCTTTTTTCACTTCATGAAGAGGCAGGTCCTGGATTGGTATATTGGCATCCAAAGGGAGCTAGAATCCGTCTTGCAATTGAAGATTTTTGGAGACAAGAACATTATAAAAATGGATATGAAATGGTTTATACCCCTCATGTTGGAAAGAGCTGGCTTTGGGAAACTAGTGGACATTTAGATTTCTATAAAGATAGCATGTATTCACCAATGGAAATGGATAAATCAGATTATTATATAAAACCTATGAACTGTCCATTCCATATTATGATTTATAAAAATTCAAAGAAATCTTACCGAGATTTACCTTGTAGGTGGGCTGAACTTGGAACTGTGTATAGATACGAAAACTCTGGAGCTCTTCATGGACTTATGCGAGTTCGTGGATTTACACAAGATGATGCACACCTTTTTGTAACTCCAGAACAAATGGACGGAGAAATTTCTGAAGTTTTACGTTTTAGCCTTTATATGCTACATAGTTTTGGATTTGAAGAAATTAAAGCTTATCTTTCAACGAGACCTGAAAAAGCTGTTGGTGACCCTAAACGTTGGGATAAAGCTACAGAAGCTTTGAGAAGTGCAATTGAAAAAGAAGGTCTTGCCTATGAAGTTGATGAAGGTGGTGGAGCTTTTTATGGTCCTAAAATTGATTTGAAAATTAAAGATGCTGTTGGTCGTGAATGGCAGCTTTCGACAATTCAATTTGATTTTAACTTACCAGAACGTTTTAACCTAACTTTTACTGATAAAGATGGTGTTGAGAAACAGCCTTATATGATTCATAGAGCATTGCTTGGTTCAATAGAAAGGTTCTTTGGTGTTCTTCTTGAACATTATGCTGGAGCTTTTCCCCCATGGCTTTCACCTGAACAGATTCGACTGATTCCTGTAGCAGAAACTTTTAATGATGAAGTTAGCAAACTTGAAAAAAGATTTAAAGATCAGGGATTCAGAGTATCTTCAGACCTTAGCAATGATAGAATGAATGCAAAAATAAGATTATCACAGACATCAAAAATACCTTACACTCTAATAATTGGAGAAAAGGAAATTGACAATGATGTGGTTAGCGTTAGATACCGAGGTGGAAGAAAAGTCTTTGGTGTTGCGACTTCTGATTTTATTACTGAAGTTAAGAATGCCATTGATAATAAAGAACAAGTAAAATAGTAAAATTTATTATTTAAAGCTATTGTTTTTAAGCAGTAGCTTTATTTTTTGTTCTAGGAGATAAGAAAATGAAAATTAGGGAAGCTTTTGCCGAACTTGAAAAGATAGATAGTAAAATGGTTCTATTGAACCATATAAATGCAGTGTTGGAATGGGATGCTGAAACCATAATGAAGGAAAAGGCATCAGAAGAAAGAGGGAAGCAAATGTCTTACATTTCTCACCAAATCCATGAGTTACTGTCTGACTCCAAGATTGAAAGTCTCCTTGAGATTCTCAAAGATGAAGATATAAAAGATTTTTCTACTCGAGATAAAGCCTTGGTTCGAGAAGTACGAAAAAATAACAAGGATATGAAGAAAATTCCTTTAGATTTAACTATGCAACTGACTGAAAGTCAAAATAGATGTCAAAGCAAGTGGTTTGAAACAAGATCTACCGGGGATTGGAAAGCTTTTGAACCTTATTTGTCTGAAGTTTTTGATTTGGTGAAAGAAAAAGCCGAGTACCTTAAAGAAGACAAAGATGTTTATGATACACTTTTAGATATGTTTGAAAGCGGAATGACCGCTTCTAAAATTGAAGTACTTTTTTCAGATATGGAAAAGAGTATTCACAAAATAATGGATTTTACTCAAGGAACAGAAATTGATGATAGTTTTTTATATAAAAAATACTCAAATGAAAAAATAAAAAAGTTTTCAAAACGAATTCTCAAGGATATGGGGTTCGATTATTCCCGTGGTTTAACGGGGATTGCTACTCATCCGTTTACAAGCACCCTAGGTAGAAATGACATAAGAATTACAAGTAGGTTTACCGACCCTAATGTTGCAGATTGTCTTTTCAGTTATATTCATGAAGGCGGGCATGCACTTTATGAAATGGGGGCAAATAACAAAGTTACAAAAGATACAAGCCTAGCTGAAGGAACTAGTATGGGATTTCACGAAAGTCAAAGTAGGCTTTGGGAAAACATAATAGGTCATAGTGCAGATTTTTGGGAGTTTTACTTTCCAGAATTCAAGGAATTATTTCCTAGTCAACTTGAAGGAATAAGTCTAGAACAGTTTTTGAAAGCTTTAAATAAAATAACTCCTACTGATATAAGAGTTAATGCAGATGAAGTAACCTATTCTCTTCATATTATACTTAGGTTTCGGTTGGAAAGAGAACTTTTTAGTGGAAATCTTTTAATAAAAGATTTACCACAGGCTTGGGAAGAGATGAGTTTAAAAGTATTAGGTAGAAAACCAAAGGATATTAACTCAGGAGTTCTTCAAGATATCCATTGGCCAGCTGGAATGTTTGGTTACTTCCCATCTTATGCAATTGGAAACCTTTATAACTCCCAGATTTATAATACTATGAATAAAACAATGGATATTAGTTCTTTGCTTAAAAATGGTAACTTAAAACCTATAAAAGATTATTTAGACACTAATATTTATCAATATGGTGCTATTTATAAAGCTGAAGAACTGATAAAAAGAGTTACAGGTGAACCTTTGAAGGTTGATTATTTCGACCAATATCTTGTAAACAGATACAAAGGGTTATATAAATAGGAAACAGGAGAAAAAAATGAATTTACCAAATAAACTAACTATCGCTCGGTTGATAATGGCTCCTCTGTTTTTTGTGATTTTTCACTTACCCATGTGGACAGGACAATCATCATTAACAGGAATTTCAATTGTATTTGTTTTAATTCTTTATGTCTGTATTGAACTTACAGACCTTTTGGATGGAATCATTGCTAGAAAAAGAAATATGGTAACAGATTTAGGAAAAGTTATGGATCCTTTTGCCGATACTTTTAGTAGATTGACTTATTTCGTTTGCTTAATGACTGTTTCAATTATGAGTGATTGGGCATTTATGATTATTCTTTGGAGAGAACTTGGAATGTTATTCGTTAGAATGTTGATGATGCGACAACAAAAAGCTGTACCAGCTAATATTTTTGGAAAAATTAAAGCAGTCTTATATGCAATCAGTGCATTATTTGGAATTGTTCTTTATGCTTTTGCATTTTTTGCAGGAAGTTCTTCAATTCTTTCTTTAATTGCAAATATTTTATTTACTCTTGCAGCTTTAGCAAGTGTAATTAGTTTCATTATCTATTTAAAAAGAATAATTTCTGGGAAGGTTTTAAATTCATTTACAAGATAGTTTGTAAAGGAAAATAGTCAGCGCTAGAAGGTCTGCAGATCCTCCAGGGCTGATATTTTTTTCTATAAATTTTTTATCAAGGTCTTTTATTATTTCAAGGTTCTCAAAAGCTTTAGTTTTAAGTACTTTTTCACCTTCAGCTTGTGCCCATTTTTGGGTTTGTAAGTCTTTTCTTGTTATAATATTAGTGTCATCAAGATTTGCTATAAGCCATATAAGGGTCCAACAAAGACTACTATTATAACTATGGGTTTTTAAAAGAGTTTTAAAAAAAGTAAAAGCTTTTATAACATGATCATAACCAATTTGAGCTTCTCCTCTAACTCCTTTAATTTTATATTTCTTATAAGCAAGTTGACCTTTACTAGAAGAATTATAATTTTTAAATTCCTTATCAAAATCCGTTGATATTAATTTTATTCTGTTCCCAATTGAAAGAGCTGATAAAACTGACTGTTCCTGAATAAGCTGAACAATGGCATAAATAAACAGTGAAAAAGAAAAAATGGCACCTTTATGAGTATTAATTCCAAAAGTGGCTTCAAACATAGCCTTTTCACATTCTATTCCAATTTTACGTATTTCAGAATTTAATGAATTTTTATTCTTTAAAGGATCCAAAGTAAAACTCAACTGAGCTATTTTAAAAAGGAAAGGCTCAATTGCCTTTGAAGATTTAAAAAACAAATCAATATCCATATCATGATGACTTCCGTTATTATTTTGATCAACTAAACCAGGTTTTGGTGTTAACAGAACTTCTTCTATTAAGCTTTTTCCTGCAAGGGAAGATATTCTTTTTGAGACAAGATATTGGTAATTTAAAGTTGGAACTAGTTTTTTCATATCTTGAAAGTTATTTTCATTGTAAAATTTTCTTACCCAAGAAGCTGAAATAGGAGTTCCAGAAAGTTCTAATCGGGGGATTTGAACAAGATAATTAATACTTGAAAAGAGGTTCCTATTATAACAAGCAGTGGTTATATCATTTTCTTCTGTTCCTACAAATCTTTGTTTAATATTAAGTTCTGGGGCTATTTTTTGAGCAAAAAGGTTTATATCAAGTTGAGAGCAGGCAAATTTTGCTTCCTCTTTGTCTTTAGTAAAATATGTGGGAAAAGTTGCCATGGAGAGAACATAAGGACCAGAGGGAATAATAATTATTTGTTTTTTTTGATTAATATCACTAAGTCCAAGATTAACAAGTTCAAATCGAGTTTTAAAATCAAAAAAGGAAGAGTCTTGTTCAACTACAAAAACAATCAATTTACTATTTATCTTTAACTTTTCAAGAGCTTTTTCTACTAAGTAATGGTGCCCAAGAGTAAAAGGATTTGCATTCATAACAATACAAGAATTCTCATCTTTTGACAAATATTTATATTTATCAACCCATTTTTTTAGACCATTTTTATCACTTTCAAGAAAAATCCATTTGTCAGTTTTTGAGACTGTTGTAAAACCACAACTTTTAAATATCTTTTCATTTTCAGTTTTTGAAAAAATAAATATATCTTCATAACCTTTGTTTCTTCCATAGGTGTAAAGCTCTGTGATAATAATATTCATAAGGCCTTCGCCTTGTCTTTCTTTTTCAACTGCAACCGTTTGAATTACATTGTCTTTTATAGATCCTGTGGCAAGGAGTTTGTCCATCTCAAAAATACCAATAATATAGTTTGCTTCTGTTTCTCTAAGGCAATTATTTTCTAGAAGTTGTTTTCTTTCTTGAAGTTCCATTTTTGTGGTAAGGTTTCTAATTTCACTCATAGTTACTTCCTTTAATTTGGGAGGCTAAATCTAAAACTTTCATTTTTAGGTCAAAAAGGGAATGAGTTCTTTTTTTATAACAAACACGACTAGTTTCATCACATATTAGACATTTTCTTTCTTTGTAACCCAATTGTTCCCTAGATATTATATTTCCATCTTTGCTTATAACATCAAAATCCCAAAGTCGGGAGTAATTAGAGCTTTCTTCTAATTTAATGCAATCTTTTTTAATTTCTTCTGGAGTTTTCCCTTCTAAAATATAGAAAGCTTCATTCCCAGTGATTTTGTTTTCAGTTTCTTTTTTTAGTAGTTTTATTTTATTTATTTTTAAGTTATCTTCAAATTCTTTACAACCTTCATCAAAAATTATAGAGGAGACATTATTTTGTTTGACTTTTCCTGGCATTACCACTGTAAAGCAAACGAGAACAATATTTTTTTGTTTAAAATTATTTAAAAGTAAAAGTTGTTTTTCTTTTCTTTTTTCTTTATTATCAAGAATTTGTTCAAGTGTTACTTCTTGCCCTTCAAAATTAAGCATGTTGAAATTATAAGTTAAAAAAATTAATAGTACAAGTTAAGAAATTCTCTAAAAAAACTTTTTACAATGCAGTTTCATCTACTTGTGCGTCTTCTGCTGCTCTGCAGATGGCGTTGATTCCATTTATGCATCCTGCTTTGGTGGAGTAACCATCTTCTGCCATGGCAATATTTAGGCCATTTGAAGCAAGAAGGCGATATCGGTATTTGTCTGCTTTATCAAAGTAAACCTCATACTTTGGGTTCTTGAGGGGTGTACTAGCTTTTTTTAAAGTTTTGTCTTCAATTGGGGCTTGGGCGTTCTTTTTAATTGTTTCTAACCCTTCACGACAGGTAGCAAGTGTCGCATAGTTTTTGCTGGTAAGAACAGTCTGGTAATTTGCAGCTTGAAGACTGAATCGATAGAATCCTGTAGGTGTCTTGGTAATGATGAATCTTCCTGGCATGTTTTGCTCCTTAAGTAGTATGTCCTCAGTATAAGAATTCAATTATACAAATGCAAGAAAAGAATTTTATCTGTCATTATTGTGTACAATAGGGAAAATGGAAAAATAGAGGTTTAATTTTAATATTTTGTGCGTTATAGTATATGTGATTTAGGTTTGATAAATCAAACAAATGGAGGCTTTTAATGAATTTGCAGCAAACAGGAATTGCTGGAACCTTGGAATCCGGTGATGTAATGATTGAAGTTTCCCCTAGTACAAAGGGAATTAATATTGATTTGGAAAGTACAGTAAAAACTCAATTTGGAAAATACATTGAGAAAGTTGTGCTTCAAACTTGCAAAGAATTCAAACTTGAAAATGTAGATGTAAAGTTGCAAGATAAAGGCGCTTTAGATTGTACTATTAAAGCAAGAATGATTACAGCCATACAGAGGGCGGGAGGAGGCGAATATGAATGGAAATAAACCTATAAAACTTCGCAGAACGATGCTTTTTTGTCCTGGGAATAATCCAGGAATGCTATCTAATGCATATATATATGGGGCTGATTCCTTAATGTTTGATTTAGAAGACTCTGTTTCAATGAAAGAAAAAGATGCCGCTAGAAATCTTGTATATCAAGCTTTGAAAACCATTGATTATGGACCTTGTGAACTGGTAGTAAGGGTTAATCCTCTTTCTTCTGAGTATGGAAAAGCCGATATTGAAGCCATGGTTGCCGGTGGAGTAGATGTAATTCGATTACCAAAAACCGAATGTGCTCAAGATATAAAAGATACTGAAGCAGAAATTGAGAAAGCTGAAATTAAGTTTAATGTTCCATTAGGGACTACAAAAATGATGGCTGCTATTGAAGGTGCACTAGGAATTGTAAATGCATATGAAATTGCGACCGCTAGTTCTAGGCTTATTGCAATTGCACTTGGAGCAGAAGATTATTGCGCCAATATAAAAACAACCAGGTCGCTTGAAGGTAGTGAACTTTTTTTGGCAAGGGCGACCATAGTAGTTGCTGCTCGGGCAGCGGGAATTGATTGTATTGATACTGTTTACTCTGACATTTATAATGAAGAACAATTAATTAAAGAGGCTCAAGCTATAAAACAACTAGGTTTTGATGGAAAATCTGTTATAAATCCTAGGCAAATTGAGCCTATACATAAAGTGTTTACTCCAACACAGCAAGAAATTGAAAAGGCCTTAAAAATTAAGATGGCTCTTGAAGATGCTGAAAAAAGGGGTAGTGGAGTTGTGTCTCTTAATGGTAAGATGGTAGACAAACCAGTAATGTTAAGAGCTCTTAGATGTATTGAAATGGCTAAGGCTTCGTGCGCTTATTTTGAAAAAGAGGAGGAATAAGATGGAAAAGTATCTAAATCAATATTTAAAAGAAACTGGTAAAACCCATTATGTTCCTTATGAAAATCCAAAATTGGTTGTAAAAGATAGAACTACTTTACTCGATAAACAAAGAGGAAATGTTAAAATAGTTGATTCAATTGAAACAGCTGTAAAGCTATCTGGATTAAAAGATGGTATGACAATTAGTTTTCATCACCATTTTAGAAGTGGAGATAGAATTGTAAATATGGTACTTGATGTTCTTGAGAAGATGGGTTTTAAAGATTTACGATTGGCTTCTTCTTCTCTTTCAAGTGTTCATTCTCCTGTGATTGATCATATTAAAAGTGGTTTAATAACTAGGATTGAAACTAGTGGACTTCGTGGAGAACTTGCTGAAGCAGTAAGTCATGGAATTATGAAAAATCCTGTTATTTTTAGAAGTCATGGATCTAGAGCTAATGCTATAGCAGAAGGAAACCTTAAAATTGATGTTGCCTTTTTAGGTGCTCCAAGTTGTGACCCTTTTGGAAATGCAAATGGTTATACTAGAGATGGGGTAGGAAAGTCAATGTGTGGTTCAATGGGATATGCCCGAATAGACGCACAGTATGCAAATTACGTTATTGTAATTACTGATAATATTGTTTCCTATCCTAATGTTCCTTTTGGGATTAGTCAGCGTTATGTAAATAATATTGTAGTAGTGGATTCTATTGGAGATCCAGATAAGATAATGAGTGGGGCTACACGTTTTACAACAAAGCCTCAAGATTTACTTATTGCTCAAAGGGCAGCTCGAGTTATTGTTAATTCCCCATATTTTTATAATGGTTTTTCAATTCAAACAGGAAGTGGTGGAGCAAGTCTTGCAGTTATTCGATTTCTGGCAGAAGATATGAGAAAAAATAAAATAAACGCAAGTTTTGCTCTTGGCGGTATTACTGGACAGATTGTGGAACTTTATGAAGAAGGTCTTATAAAGAAAATTTTAGATGTTCAAAGTTTTGATTTAACTGCCGCTAATTCCTTAAAGAATAATCATCTACATCAGCAAATAGATGCAGATTATTATGCGGACCCTTATAAGAAAGGTACAGCAGCTAATATGTTGGATGTTGTGGTTCTTTCTGCTTTAGAAGTTGATGTGGATTTTAATGTAAATGTACTTACAGGAAGCGATGGAGTTATAATGGGCGCAATAGGGGGACATCAGGATACTGCCGCTGGAAGTGCTCTTTCAATTATTGTTTGTCCACTTTTAAGAGGAAGAATTCCTTCAATTCTTAAGAGAGTAAATACTATTGTTACTCCTGGATCTACTGTTGACGTTGTTGTAACTGACCAAGGAATTGCAGTTAATCCTGCAAGGGAGGATTTGATAAAGTGTCTAACTGAAAATCATATCTCATTGGTTGATATTAACGACCTTCAGAAAAAAGCAGAATCCATTGTAGGAAGACCTGAGAAGCTTCCTTTTGGAGATAAAGTGGTTGGAGAAGTTACTTACCGTGATGGAAGTATAATCGATGTAATCAGAAATATTGAAGAATAATTTGGAGTGTATATGGAATTAATTGATAAGAAAGTTTTTTTAACAAAAGGTAAAATTGTTGATTCTGGAGAGTGTAATCTTGATTCAGAAAAAGGCCGAAAAGGGACAATGACCTACAGAATTATGCAAAAACATAACGTTGGTTCAGATTTGGAAAATCTGAAAATTAAATTTGATGCTTTAGCAAGTCATGATATTACCTACGTTGGTATTGTTCAGACTGCAAGAGCTTCCGGTTTAAAATCTTTTCCGGTTCCCTATGCAATGACAAATTGCCACAACAGCCTTTGTGCAGTAGGGGGAACAATCAATGAAGACGATCATGTTTTTGGGTTGAGTGCAGCCAAGAAATATGGGGGAATTTATGTACCTGCAAATCAAGCTGTTATTCATACCTATGTAAGAGAGACTCTTGCAGATTGCGGGAAAATGATATTGGGAAGCGACAGCCATACTAGGTATGGAGCTCTTGGTGCTATGGGTATTGGAGAAGGTGGTCCTGAACTTGTAAAACAACTCTTAAGTCATACTTATGATATAAAAAGACCTGAGGTGGTTTTGGTTTACCTAAAGGGAAAAGTTCCTTTTGGAACAGGGCCTCATGATGTTGCTCTTGCTTTGGTTCATGAAACTTTCGACAAAGGTTTTTTGAAAAACCGAGTTCTGGAGTTTTCCGGACCTGGTATTAAAGACCTTGGTATTGATTTTAGATGTGCAATTGATGTTATGACTACAGAAACAACTTGTTTAAGTTCAATTTGGGAAACTGATGAAGTTGTTGCGTCTTATGATAAGATGCATGGAAGGGAATTTAAGAAATTGGAACCTTTAGATGGTGCGATGTACGACAGAGCTATTATTATTGATTTAAGTCAAATTAAACCAATGATTGCACTTCCTTTCCACCCAAGTAAAGCCTTTACAATTGATGATATTAATGAAAATGGCTTGGACATTTTGCCAGCTTTTCAAAAGGAGATTCAAGATCGTTATGAAGGTAAAGTGAACCTAGATTTGATGAGCAAATACCATGATGGTGCTTTGTGGACAGATCAAGGTATTATTGCAGGTTGTAGTGGAGGTCTTTTTGAAAATATCTGTGCTGCAGAAGCAATATTAAAAGATCAAACGATTGGAAATGGTAATTTCAGCCTTTCTATTTATCCTGGAAGCAATCCTATTGGACTTGAATTGACAAGAAATGGAGTTTTTGCAAATTTGATGGAAAGCGGAGCTGTTATAAAACCAGCTTTCTGTGGTCCCTGTTTTGGAGCTGGGGATGTACCTGCTAATAATGCACTTTCAATTCGTCATACAACTAGGAATTTCCCAAATAGAGAAGGTTCAAAACCTTCCGATGGTCAGCTTAGTGGTGTAGCTTTGATGGATGCTAGGTCTATTGCTGCTACAGCTAGAAATGGTGGAAAACTTACAAGTGCCGCTAAGTATCCAGATTGCAAAGAGAATTATAAATATCATTATGATTCTTCAATCTACGCAAAACGCGTTTATAATGGTTTTGGAAAACCTGATCCAAATGAAGAGTTAATTATTGGACCAAATATTACTTTGTGGCCTAAAATGTATCCCTTAAGAGAAAACATTCTTTTGAAAATGGTTGCAGTAATTAGAGATTCGGTTACAACAACTGATGAACTTATTCCTTCCGGAGAAACTTCAAGTTATAGATCTAATCCTCTAAGACTGGCTGAGTTTACCTTGTCTAGGCGTGTTCCTGAATATGTTGAAAGGGCAAAAGCTGTTGAAAAAGTTGAACAGGATAGACTCTCTGGAAAAACTGATGAGGTTTCTAAAATTCTTAAGAAGATGGGATTTGAAATTGATTTATCAAGTATTCAATATAGCTCCTGTGTTTATGCAAATCGACCGGGTGATGGGTCTGCAAGAGAACAAGCAGCAAGTTGTCAGAAAGTTCTTGGAACAAGTGCTAATATTGCTATTGAATATGCTACAAAGCGTTATAGAAGTAATTGTATTAACTGGGGAATTATTCCTTTTACACTTTCTGAAGGTGAGATCTTTGAAGGAGAAGTTGACAGTTATGTTTTGGTCCAAAATATAAAAGAAGCTCTTGCGTCTGGTAAACAAAGCTTAAAAGCCTTCTTGTATGATGGTAAAAAGGTAAAACCTTTTGACCTAGAACTTAAGAATCTTACCTCTGAGGAACGCCAGATAATACTTACGGGGTGTTTAATGAATTATTATGCAGCAACAGATAACAGGAGTTAGTTATGAAAAAGATTGAAATGAAAACCCCTCTAGTGGAGATGGATGGAGATGAAATGACCCGGGTTCTTTGGAAAATGATAAAGGATGAACTTATATTTCCCTTTGTTGATCTAAAAACTGAGTATTATGATTTGGGTTTGGTTAACCGAGAAAAGACAAAAGACCAGGTTACAAAAGATGCTTCTTATGCCATTAAAAAATATGGCGTTGGTGTCAAATGTGCAACCATTACTCCAAATGAACAACGAATGAGTGAATATAATCTAAGTGAATGCTATAAAAGTCCAAATGGAACTTTAAGAGCAATCCTTGATGGAACAGTTTTTAGAACTCCTATTGTTGTTGATTCTATAAAACCTGTTGTTCGTAATTGGAAAAAACCTATCACTATTGCTCGTCATGCTTATGGTGATGTTTACAAGTGTACTGAGTACAAGGTCCCTGGAAAAGGTAAAGCTGAAATAGTTTTTACTGGAGAAGATGGAAAAGAGCACAAACAGACAATTTTTGATTTTGAAGGTCCTGGAATTATTCAAGGAATGTACAATAAGGATGATTCAATAACTAGTTTTGCCCATAGTTGCTTTAAATATGCTCTCGATATGAAACAATCCTTATGGTTTTCTGCAAAAGATACGATTAGTAAGGTATACGATCAGAGATTCAAAGACATTTTTCAAGAAATTTATAACAAGTATTACAAAGAGAAATTTGAAGAGGCTAAAATTGTTTATTTCTATACTTTGATTGATGATGCAGTCGCTAGAGTTATCCGAAGTGAAGGTGGGTATATTTGGGCTTGTAAGAATTATGATGGTGATGTTATGAGCGATATGATTTCAACTGCTTTTGGATCTTTGGCTATGATGACAAGTGTTTTGGTATCTCCAGAGGGAAATTATGAATTTGAAGCAGCTCATGGAACTGTAACTAGACATTATTATAGGTACTTGAAGGGTGAAAAGACTTCTACCAATCCAGTTGCTACCATTTTTGCATGGTCAAGAGCTTTATCAAAACGTGGTGAAAAAGATGGAATAAAAGAGCTGGAGGTTTTTGGCCAAAAACTCGAAAAGAGTGTCCTTGAAACTTTAGATGATAATATTATGACTAAAGATCTTATTGGTTTAATTTTAGATAAAACAGTTAAACCTGTTTATACTGAAGATTTTATTAAGGCTATAAAGGTTAGATTAGAGAAATTGGTTTAAAAATTATCAATTTTGTTGATTTGAGAGGGTTTTCCTTATGTTTTCGCCTAGATAGGCGGCCATAATGGTAAAGCCCTCTTTGTTTGGGTGAAGGTAATTGTCTCTAAAGTAATGGCGGTTATGTATTGGAATATCAATTCCTCTTATTACTTTAAAGTTTGAGTACTTTTTGGCTTTTCCTTCAATTAACATGGTTATTGCCATGAAGCTACCTGCTTTTGTGTCTTTGTCTATGTCAGCACGCCAAATCGGTGTGATTACAAAAACAGGAGTTTCGGGGAATTTGCTGTTTAAGGTTTTAAAATAGAGTTCTACATTTTTTTCAATTGTTTCATATTTATCAAAATGTTGCCAATCGTTTGTTCCATAAGCTATGGTTATCAATTCAGGTTTATCAAGGCTTTCAAGACCTTCTAAGGCTCTACTGTCAAACCAGAAGCCTCCAATGCCTTGATTTAAGGCGTCGTAGCCTAATCGGTTAGCGAGTTTGATAACGTAGCTGTCTGTTATTTGTACGGTGTTAAAGCCTTGTGTAATGGAGTCTCCAAGGCAGAACATGGTTTTGTTTGAAATGGGAGCAATATGCAAAGAGTGATTTGATCTAAAATTCTTAACTGCTGCATAAGGAAATACTGGGAAATAGAGTTTTAACTTCATATTGCTATGATTTTTGTTTTTGAAATAGAAGGTTATTTTTCCTTTTTGACACTTCTTAGAAATAATTTGATCTTCATTAATTTCAAGGTCAAAAGTAAAAGATGTTGGCATAATTGCCCTTTCTTTTATTTGTTTAGCAAGGTCTTTCTGAAGTTTTTTAAAATCGGCCTTATGAAGTTTTTTAAGGGTAGGAGCAAAGTTTCTGAGAACACTAAAAGGCCTACAATAAAAAGAAAGCTTGTTTCCTCTAGTGCAAAGTGAAAGATATATTCCTGAAGAGCAAAGGCTCATATTTTCAAAAAGTATATCATCTTTGTAAAGCTCTAATTGATTGGAAGTAAATCTAAGAAAAAGAGTATAACCTTTCTTCATCTTTATAAAGTCTAAACAATTATGAGCTGAGGCTTTTAAATCGTCTACGTGCAAAATTTCAGCCATTTTTTATTTTTCCCTTTTGTTTTTTTGAAAAGTTTCTACTGCATGTTTTAAAATTACTGGATTATTACCAATTAGTCCATCTACTCCTAACGAAAGAAGATTTAGGGCTTCTGATTCGGTGTTAACCGTCCAGGTAATTATTGGTTTTTTCTTAAAACGCTTCATAAACTCAAAGTTTACTTGTGTAAAATTTGGTTTAAGATAGGTGCTATGGCTGAAAAATCTTCCATTTCCTGTTTGAAGAAATTTTGGAACATCTTTGGTTTTGCAAAAGATATCAGCTGTTGGTATTGTCCCTTGACTGGCTCTTTTGAATTTACCTAAAGCTATCGGGTTAAAAGATGACACTAAGATGTAATCAACCAAATTATGTTTTTTTATTATATTGAAGATATCTCGATGCATCTCACTTGAGATGTATTTTGACGGGACTTTAAGTTCAATATCGTAATAGAATTTAGTGTTATACTCTTCAAGTAGTTGGTCTAGAAGTAAAATTCTTTCATTTTTAAATTTGGAATCTTTAAAAGAACCCACATCAAGGGTCTTTAGGGTGGACCAGGAGGTTTCTTCTACAGTTTGATTAAGTCCACCAACTCTTTTAAGATTAAAATCGTGAGTTATTACAATCTCGCCTGTTTTACATTTGTGTACATCTGTTTCTATTCCGGGAATCAAATTTTCAATACACATATCAAAAGAGGCCTTCGTGTTTTCTGGAGCATTTTCGCTAAATCCTCGATGACCAAAAACCATTGGAGCCTTAAAATAAATTAATTTGTTCATTTTTATTCCTTTTATATAATGTAACACTATGATTTTTGATAGACAATAAAAAAAATAATATTTAATAATTTCTTTTATAATAGGACAATAAAGCTTTTAAATAAAAAAAACGAAAAAAAATAAAAATAATGCTTGACAAGTAACCCTGTTTTTTGATAGTTTATTGAGGCACGTGAGACGACACAACGTCGAGCGTGATTGATTTTTACAGAGATATTAGAGAAGAGAAGGGAAGATAATTGAGAAAAATGATTGCCGCAAGGTTGTTGGTTTTTCTCGTTAAGAACGAAAGTTCTTAGGAAGCAAATGAGGGCTTCCTAGTCAATTCAAATAGAACAAAAATGAAGATAAGTTAATGTTCGGCAAGATTGAAAGATTTTGCGAGATGACAGGATGAAAAAGAAATTAATAAAAAGCGGTCTTCG
>JBAYZQ010000039.1:0-15266 GCA_041672385.1 Sphaerochaetaceae bacterium
CCTCTCTTGTTTTGTTATAACTACCCTAGCAGTAGCTTCAATAGAATTCTTGCCTATCCGAGCTCCGGAAAGGCAAAACATGTTTTCAATCTTTTCTTCGTCAATATAAAAATCTAACAAAGAAGGGTTTTTTTTGTTCGGCTTTGCAGTAATATACTTCAAGTTTACCTCCTAAGCACCTATAGTGCGTTCGTATTGCTGTTTCCAAGCACAGGTATAACCAAAGTTGTAGGGAACATTTCCATTAAGAGGAAGACCAGCATCATCAACTCCCTGGATAAACAATTCTCTAAATAACCAAATTTCTGTTTCCCCGGCAACAGTTGTCTTGCGATAGCAAAGAGCTGTCATAAAAGATCCATTAGTAATTGGAACTTTAGTCTTTTTGCTTTCACCATCTACTACACGCTCGGTAAACCTGCTGTCAATTTCCCTTTGCATGCTAGAACCAATGGCATACATCCCACTAATTGAACCTGATTCGGTTTGCATTGGACTTAGAGCATAAGATCTCTTGTGTTTTAAAACATCGCCCTGCGTTGTTTGATCTTGAAGGTCACGACTCATAGATCTTCCCCTGTCTGTAACCCAACTAGAATCATCTAAGTCGATAATAAGAGGTATACAAACATCTCCATCTTCCAATGGGTTTGTTTCTGCGGTTTCCCATGCTTCTAGATATACCACATCACCAACGCCAATTGCTTGACCATTAGCAATAGAGTTATCCTTAAGTGCTTCAAAAGCACTGGATGCACCAATCTGACTAACCTTACAAAAACCTCCTTCAAAAGAAACAGACTCGTTATCAATTTCAGTACCATCTTTTACAAATGCGAACATTCCATCTTGTCCGCTAGGTTTAATAATTTCACTCATATTATAAATCTCCTTTATCTCCACTTCCTGTTAAATGAAAGTGTAATAATATGTGGTTCAACAAAAGTATAATGAAAAAGTGTTTGTTCATTATCTTCTTTCTCGTTTTCAACAAACTGGCCACTGCCAGTATTTTCCAAAGCTTTAAAAGTAACCCTTGTTGATCGGCCATCTTTGACAATATCTTTTGTGCCCTGCCCATTCAATCCTGAAAAAAGATCCTGCACTTTTAAAGAAAGTGTAATTAACTCTTCCAAAAAAACCTCAGGTCCATCTCCTGCTGCTACTAATGTAAGCTGGAAAGCAAGGGTGTCTAAAGATCCTTGATTTCCTGAGCCCATAAAAGTTAAACGAACATGTGGCTCTGCTTGCTTCACAGGCTGTGGGTCATAAATGACAGTTGAGCCTAGCGTTTGAGCTAAGTAATTTTTAACATCATCTAAAATAGCTTTAATCATTATTTAGTTACTCCTATTTTGTTTTCCGCAATTTTAAGAATTATTCTTCTATCTTCTTCGGTAATAGTTAAAAAAGGTCTCGCTGGAATCTTTACACTTTTCTTTAAAATAAAAAGAACCCATGCCTTAGTTTTTCTACTACTTTTCTTAGATACTAAAACCACGCCTTTTGTGCCCTTGGTTTGAAACCAAACATTATAACCAGCACTTCTCATACTTTTAATACAAGACCCAATTGAACCATGACCAAAACTCCTCAAGCATTTTCTAGATTTAGCGGAAGCTGGAATAAAGAGCCATGTTTTTTTGGCTTTTATTGTTCCTCCAAAATGATTAATCCTAGCTGCAATATGATTTGTTCCAACCAAAGCTGAACTGCTGGTCGCTCTTCCTGAAATAGATGCTATCAAATTTCCGTTATCCCTAAGTGTTTTTGATCCCTTTTTTACTGCAACAGTTAGTGGAGCATTATCTGGACCAATTCCTTTGTTCATTCTGTCAACAACGCTAGCAGCCATTTCGTTAGCTACTCGAGTATAAAATCCAGATAAATTCTTTACATTGATATCGATAAGTTGTTTGTGTTGATACAACATTTTCATCAGAAAAACCTTCTATCCTTAGCCCTTTCTTTTATTTTAGCAACAGGGGTAACCATTGAATCTGATTCTGTTTCTCCAGAAACATCAACGCTACTTCCGTATGCTGCCTTTAAAAGTTCAAGAGCATCCTCTTTTTTATCCTGGGCAACCGCTTCGTTTTCTGCATAGCTATAAAGTTCATATAGGGCTCTTTTTAAAACCAGCTCACGGTTGATTTCAGTATCAGGATTAAAAACTCCAGCTACTACAATTACTTTAGCTTTCGCCCAAATAACTGCCTTCTCTATTGCTCTTGAAGCCACACTGTCGTCGCTTCCAGTAAGCATCTTGTAGTTATAGTCCTTAAGTTCTCCCTTTAAATTTTCAACCGTGATCATCTCTCTCTCCTTAGGCTAAAACCGTAGACCATAAAATTGCACTTGGAGCAACTAGTGGCATTGGCTTTGACTCAGAAATTACTTTAATCCCTGAAGGATCTTCAGTCTTAACTGGCTTTACAAAAACTGGCATTGGTTCTAAGTTGCTGTCCAAATCATCAATTGCGTAGTACCCAAGTTTTGGAATTCCTTCCACCCAGCCTACAATCTTATCAGATGCCACTTCATTTTTTACAACAGCATTTCCAAGATTATCTCTATCTGAATAAGCTCCATCATTTAGATTAATTTCAAACCCATTGATATTGATTACTTCACCGTCAATAGCAGCTCTACTGCGGCTGTCATTTGGAAGGGACTCAACAAGATTAGCTAGCTGTGTCCATACATCAATACCGGCCATAAAGCCAATATTACCTGCATGCCCTTTACTTCTTAGCTGGTTTCTCATTGCAATAAGATCTTTGATTACCTGGGAAAGTTTGATATCAGAAGCACTCCACTTTTTGGTTGGAACATAAGTCTGAGTATCTCCAAAGTTCACTTTATATCTGGTAAATCCATCATCAGTTTTCATTTGATAATCGATTTTTCCAGTTAGTGCCTGTGCACAAAGAGCATCTCGAGTTTTCTGAGTGTCGGCAATTAAGCCAGTTGTAATTCTAGTGATTTCACTTTGAACCAAGGCTTGCCCTCTCTGGCTTCCTGGACCAAACAGATTTCTTAAGTCGTTCAATCGAGCCCCTGTAAAATGCTCATTAAGCCTAATAGGCATCGGTTCGATTTTCCCCATAGTCATAACAGATGAGTTAGTATTTAAGCTTGATCCACCTCGTGATATCACAGGAACAGAGCCTACAACTCTGACAATATCAGCAAGGTCAGCATAAGCGCTTGGGTTGTTTTCTCTTGTCGTAAAAACCTTATCAATTGTTACTGATTTGCGCTGTGGCATTCTTTCAATAATTCCTGCAAGCCAACTTGCAGTCATTGATGTTCTTATTAATTGGTATAAATCCATATTATTCCTCTTTACTTTTTTTATTTAACTTGCTCTAGCTAAGAGCGAAGATTCCTGATTTGGAAAGTAATGCTTCATCTTCATTAGATAAAACTTCACCACCCACACTTACTCGATCTCGAATTACTGCCCCAAAAACTACTGCACTTATTGCATCATCCTTTGCCTCACTCTCATCATTTAAAGAAGTGTCTGCACTTCTTAGAGCTACAGCAATAGGAATAGTTTTAGCTACAACTGTTGGAGAGCCAGAGTCTTCTGCTGGAGCCTCACTTAAAGTTGCTGAGATAGCGCCAGTAACATAGTTAACGGTTCCACTTCCATCTCCATAAAGACGTCCACATCCATCATCAAAGAGCTCTTGATCTCCATGAACAACCTTGACCGTTCTTGGTGAAAGCTCTGTATCAAAGCCCGCACCATCATAGGTAAAAGCTTTGTTTGTTGCGTTTACAGTTCCAGAAAGATCTATTGCAGCATATTCTTTGTGCAATATAACTTCACCAGAATTGTTTCTAGCAAGCACTGCACCTTTGGCAATTACGCCTTGTTCTGATTTAAGCATCAGTGTTTTAATTACCGGGGTAATCCGTAAATCAACAACTTCATTGTTGTCAATTTCTTTTTTGTACAAAAAAGCATCCATATTGCTCTCCCTATTTCTTATTTTTAGCCTTTAGAACTTTTGAGCTAAAGCACTATAGTCGATTAGTTTTTCGTCTTTCTTTTGGTTGTCCGAAAACTCCATTTCATTTTCAAGCAAAGGTGCAGCCTTTGGGATGGCTGAAAGAACGTCAATTAAAACATCCACCGGAGCTTTCTTCACTTTCTTTTCTTCATCTGAGAAGTCATAATCTGCACTTAAGCAAAGACTGTCACTTAATTCCAATAAAGACCCCATCTTTTCTTTTGGAACTAGATTAGTAGCTACAGTCTTTACTTTTTCCCGTTTTGCTTCGCGAAACATTTTTTCAGCATTGGTGATACGCTTTTTTTGCTCATCAGAAAATTCCAACACTTCCTTTTCTTCTTTCTTTTTTTCTTCCATTACTTTTGTTTCCTCCATTTTTTTATTTTGCATTACATAAGTAAACATCGAGTCACTTTTACAATCCGACATATCAATTTTTTTAGAGTCTTTTAACTCTTGAAGAACCTTGAGGTCTCTGATTTTTGGAGGTACTGCTCCCAAAAAGGCAAGATGATGAATGTATCTCTTGTTATCACTACCTCTTTGTGGCAAGCTGATTGACCAGCCTGTATAGAATCCTTGGTCATATGCTTCTGCTAGAATGGCATTCATTTGAATATCACCAGTTAATACCCCGTTAACTCCATCTTCATCTTCCTCTAAGATAACAGATAAGATTGACCCAAAACTTGGGAACCAATCTTCTTTGGTCATTTGATGGCCAATAGCTATCGGAGGAGCTCCTTCAAAAGTTTCAACAGCTTCTCGAAGGTCTTGAAGTGTAAGTTCTGTTCCGTCCATTCCAAATTGGCCAGTGCGAGCTAACTCAATTCGTTTAAGTGTTCCTTCTTCCATTTAATTATTCTCCTGACTTAAATGTTATCAAAATTAAATTTGAAAAATCAAAAGAGTATTGTTTAGAAAATTATTATAAATTTATGAGAAAAAGGATAAAACTAGAAAACATAATCCGCCTACAAACGTAAGCTTGACAGATTGCCGTTGAACAACGTTGTTCAACGGGTGCTTGATATAAAATGGTACAGATTTACCACTTAAAGAAAAAACACGCTACAAGAGCGTGTTTTAATTCCGGCTAATAGCAGGGCCCGTGGCCTCGCCCTTCGCCTATAATTAGAATACTTTACTTTTTTAGACTTGTCAATATTTTAAAAACAACCTCTTTATCTTGTAGCTCTTTCCAATTAAGAGTGACAATTTGATCTTTATAAATAATAGACATTAGAGTAATTTCTCTTCCAATATCTTTTATCTTTTCAACTCTATTATTAAGTGCTTGGCTAAACTTTTCTATTTGGTCTTCAGAGTTTAACTCAAAAAAGTTTCTAGAAGCTTGTTCGGTAGCCTTTTTAATTTCTTTACTTATAACTTTCGGATTTTTACTAATTAATGATTTAAACTCCCAAGGTTCTGTTCCATTTATCCAAGCATCAAACTGCTTATTGTTTTTAAGTGTCATGTCAGCTTTTTTTAATTCGACAAAATACCCTTTATTTTCAGCCAGTTTTTTGGCTAGATTTAAGTTTCCTTCAAACTCTGAATCCTTTTTTAAGGCTTCAGAATATTTTACACCACCTTTTTTAACACTTAAATTGTTCCAGCCTGGTTTAACAGTTTTAAAATCTTTACAGACAGTTTCTCCAGCTACTTCATTTATTTCTTCTTGTATGGTAGTTGAGATTCTTTCTTGTCGGCCTGTAGTAATGCCATAGGTTTGGTTATCTTTTGTTGGGTAACTTCCAAATCCTTTTAAAGCTTCTTCTCCTGGTTCTATTTTGGGAAGGTTATTTTTTTTAGAATTTATCTTTAATCCTTTTTCTTCAATCTCTTCTCTATATATAGCTCTAACAGTGCTTCTGCAGTTATAGTGTAGCGGGGGCCAATTGCTTTGCCACCAAGGATCAGTGTAAGGCAAAATTGTTCCAGTTCTTGCGGCACATATTCCTGTTTGTCTACTGTCTTCTATTCCTATAAACTCCATTGCTTCGGGATTATCATTCTCAAAAGATTGAGCACGTCCAGCGTTATAGTCACTCATAATATTAGTTCGATAGACTGTTTCATAATACCAAGGCTTTTCATCAGAAAAACCTGCTACCTTTAGCGCTTCATCTTCTGTTATAGATTTGATAAACCCTGCTAAGCTAGAAGTTTCTCCTTCCAGTTGAGCAACATAATGTTTTCTTACTTTTTCAATAGCATCTACTTGTGTTAATCTACCAACGGTCCAGGCGTGATATCTGGTAAAATCACTTAGCTTTTCATAATCACTTTTTAATAAACTGATTTTACTTTTTGCAAAAGAAACTGCTTCTTTGAAAGGTAAAGGCTCTGCTATAGCATCAGCCATTTCTTTTTCCCTGCTAACATCTGCCATTCCTAGTAGTTTACTTCTTAATTCCAGCTCGTAAGTTTTCTGAATTAGCTTTTTGTTTGCTTTAGGTAAATAGCCGTTCTCTTTTTTCAACAAGTTCGGTTTTTCTTTTAAAGCGTTTAAGTACTGTTTAATATCTTCTAAAACAGCTTTTTGTATTTCTTTAAAATACTCTTCTTCAACAGCTATTAAACCTTTAATTTTCTTAGCTTCTTTAATTCCTACCTCAACACTATAATCTTTTTGAGTTTTTTTTTACCTATATCAGAATCAGAAAAATCTTCTTTGTTTTTCTTAGAATTTTTACCAGAAGATCCCATAGCCTTTTCTGATTGTGAAGCTAAGTTTGCAAAATCAGCCATTACAAATACGTCATCCTTGTCTTTAGGCTCTGGAAGTCTATAGCGAGAATAAAGTTTTGTTTTGCTTACAGGAATTTGTGCTTTGATTGCATCTATAATTTGAGACCAAGAGGCTTTGTCTCCTGTATCAAATATAATCTCAGGATAAGGTGAATCCTTTCCAAAATTTAATTCAATTGCCATTTTGGTTAATTCTTGTAGAGTGTAAGATATAGCCCTAGCATCATTTTCAACCGTTCCTCTCATTGTTGCTTCATGTACAGTTCCGAGTGCTTGAGTTCCAGTTGTTGGATTGTTGGTTGCTAAAGATTGCCCAGTTAACGCATAAGCAATTTGTACGTCACAAGTAGAAATTAAAGTTTCAAAATCCTTTAAACTTCCACTCATATCAAGGGTCTTTACATCTTTAATGTTCCCAAGAGCTCCCGTTGATCCACTTGAAATACTGCTGATACTATCTGCTAATTGTTCAGCTCTTTGTTGCACTGCTTCAGGGTTACCACTTTGTTCAAAAATTGCCAGTACAGAAGGAACGGAAAATTTCTCAGCAGCAGTTACCCAAAATTGAAACCCCAGTTGTTTAAATTTGTATGCCCAATATGCACTTTTCAAAATAGATTCACCCTGAGGTTTGTTGTGAGAATCTCCTTCCTGCCTATGAATTATCCATTTGAATGGTTGATTTAAAAGCTTTGGCCCTTCCATATCTGAATAATATAAGGATCCTTTATTATCAAAATAATATTGATTAATATTATGACCTTTGAGATAAGAAATATTCCAGTATCCTTTTTCTTTTTTCCAAATAATTTCAAAAGGATGATAACCATATTTCAAAGCACCAGTTAATAATAGCCATGCCCACTTTCGAATGTTTTTTTCTTTCAATGCATCTTTGACATAGTCATCTACCTTGGCCACTCCTGTTTCAGGAATTTCAATTGGAAGGTTCATTGTCGTATTTCTTCTGGTATAGAATAAAGAACTCACTCTACCATCAGTTAACATTTCATCATAAAGTGTAACTGCATCTCCCGTTCTTCTCATTATTTCATCGGGTGTCGGCATAAATGAAAGAAAGCTAGAAAAGTCTTTTAAAAATTCTACATTAAGATTTTTAGTTTCAGTTGTTTTAGCCATATATATATCTCCTCATTAATTCTTTTACTCTGTCTTTTTTCTTTTTTGATGCAGCACCTGTTGGGGTTAATGGTCCAGCTGTGGCCATCACTGCATAATAAAGCGCATCTGGTATTCCATCATTGACCCCTTTGGTTGGAAAGGCTTGAAGCTTTTCCATTTCAGGAGTGTTCTTAAGCGTAGTATTAAACCTCATAATTCCAGCTTCAACATACGGTTGATACTGCATTACTCTTGACTTTTTAGAAACGCTACCGGGTCTTATTCCAATTAATGGTATCGCAAGACCTCTTTCTAGCGCTTCTTCTAAAATGTATTCTTTGTATATTTTTTGAAAAGCTACCTCTTCAAAGGCTACTACTTCGGGGTTCCAAATTTGAACTAAATCTAAAAGTTTATCCACAAACTCCCGTCTAGTTCCAAACGGTTTAGACCACCAAGAAACTACATCTCTTAATTTTTTAACCTGGTCATGAGCAATAACTGCTATAGCTGCATCATCAGAACCAGTAGCATTAGGATCTACTCCAATTGTAATTTTTCTATTTGATAAATCTATATCTTTCATTTCAAAATAATTAAACCAAGCTGGTTCAAAGATTCTTCCTTCTATATTAGAAGATAAAGACAAATACTCTACTTCATAAACTATTGAGCCTATTTCTTCTCTTTTTTTCTGTAAATCTTCAAAAGTCCACCTGGCTTCCCAAATTGGAGTTCCATCATCAAGCTGTGCAGAAAATCGAAGAGCAATAAAAGATTTTAATTTCCCTGAAAGTACTTCTTCTTCTAATAAAGTAACTGGGTCATGATCATTAAAATGAGTATTAACCATTACGATAAAACTATCTTTACCTAGATTAAACACTGTTCTCTTAATCCATCTATAGGTTTTTCCGCATTGCTCAGGACTGTCTGCTTCACTGCTTTTCATAAGGTCATCAATAATTATTAAATCAGGCCTATTTTCATGATGTCTCATACCTCTAGCTGAAGCGCCTTTACCTTTGGCTGTTAATGCTACCCCGTTTGTTAATACTATTTTATTAGCTTCCCAGGTCCCACCTTTAAGATCACCAAAGTCATTAATCATTAATTCATTTTCTTCTAGTTCGTGTTTTATGTTTTCTAAATACTCTTTGGCATCGCGGTCAGTGGCACCAAAAAGTGCTATAAATTTTTTCTTTTCAAATAATAAAGACCAAAGTGGAAAAGCTAAAGTCATCCTAACACTTTTACCATGATCTCTCGGTTCTATATCAATTATTCCTTTTAAATTATTAGTCGCTTTTATGTACTTCTGGAATTCGCTTCTAGTATATTTTCTTAATTCACTTGCAACTTGAGCACTGACTGAATGCTCTGTGATGATTTTATAGATTGATAGTTGATAAGGTGCTGGAGGAGAAGAAAAATAATGTGCAAGATAAGTATTGCAAAAATATTCAAAGTCAAATCTTGCCTTTTTTTTTCTTTTCTCACCTTCTATATCTTCAAGAGAGAGAGTTCCTGTTAGCTGTCCTAATAGGTTTTCTTTCATTCCTTTGCCCCCAAATTCGAAACAATATCAACTATTTTTTCAAGTATTTCTGGGTGTTTCTTTAATTCAGTTTTAAGCCGTAGAACTATATCCCGCTTTGCTTCGTTATAACCGTTTTGAAAGGTTAAACGCTGTTTTGCGATTTTAGTCTGTGCAGAAGCAAGTTGATTAACTGCAACAATAACATCCGATGGATTGTCAAAATCTATAGAGTCAATTGATTGTACAAAATCAAACACCTGCTTGGTTAAAAGATTTGTAGTAATTTCTACTACATCAGTATTGGGGTTGTCACGAACGGTATCAATCAAAACTTTTGCTTCTGTTGCTGCTTTTTTATATTTGCTTGCAACAGATCTTGAACTCTTCAATGATCTTCTAATTGATTCACGAGAAATATCAAAACCTTCTTCTCTAAGCTGCTCTTCAATATCTTTTATTGTTAGCTTCTGATTTTCATGCATATCCAATATACGTTCTATTAGATCTAACAGATCAGCTTTACTTCTTCTTCCCATGCTAGACCTCCTTCTCAATTACAACACCAAGATCTTCAGTAGTGCATTCAACTAAATCAATTCCTTTTGAGGTGCTTCTATATAGTTTTACCTTCTGTTTTGGTCTAGCAGGATGTGGAATTTCTTCTTTTGTTATATATCCACGATCTACCAAATAATTTAAGGCTTTGATAATATCGGAGTATTCGTAGTATTCATATTTAATCTGTGCGATAGAAAGTTCTTCCACGCGTTCTGGAAACACTTCAACTAGAAAAGTTAAAATGCTTCCTCTTAAAACAGCATGCCTTGAAGGTGTTTTTATTTTGTTTGTCATTTCTAGTCCCCATTCTTAATCTGATCAATTCGCTGGTTGAGATGTAAATATTCTTGTCGCCAGCCTCCAACTGCTTTGTACAAGTCTTCTTTTGAGGCATACCGATTCTCAATATACGTTATTCTTATTTCTTGCTTTGCTAAAAGCTCTTCTATTCTTCCATCTCTCTCGTCACTTCTTTTTTTTGAAGCTTCAACTTGAGAAGAAAAAGATTTATTTTGAGCTGTTATTGCTCGACCTAAAGATTTTACCGTAAAAATAAGAACTCCTATCCCAACTCCAATAGCCATAATCAAAACAATTAGTGTCACTGCAGGGCCTAGCCCGCTTGCTAGGCCAAATATTGTAGATATTTCCATTAGGCATCCCCTATTTTGCTATTGCTATTATTATCGTTGCGACTGCCACCGCGCTCACTGCCCCCATTGTTATCTTGAGCCACGTGTTTTCTCGCTTCCAATTGGCTATTTCTTTCTGCGTTTCTTCTGCGAAGCTCGAGTAAGAGCTGCTCAAGACGGTCATTTTTCCTTCTATCCTGCTCAAGTCCTTGGACGACTGTGTTAACTTGCTCTCCAGCTCCCTCAAGGTCGTTGGCGAGATCTTCAACAGTTCCTGCACTTGTGGTAAGCTCTCCAGATAACTCTCCTGCTTCTTCTGCTGCTGATTCAAGATCGTCTGCATTTCGTTGAAGATCTCCGTGTCTGTCATCGTTGCTGGATCGGGTAGAACTTCTTCTGCCCACAAAGAAAAGGGAAATACCAACAATAATAAGAGCAAACCAACTAAGATGGTGATTTTTACACCAGGATACAAACGGTTCAAATGTAAATGTTTCATTCATTTTGACTCCTTCTTTTTTGTTGTGTCGTAAACCCCCATTGCCGTCCATGCTGCTATAGAGCCTTGAACGAAACCTGTCATTATCACAGCATCAAGGACCATTTTCCAGCCAGTGTATGTTGATGAAATAAAGCCATAGACTATGGCCACAAAAATTCCAACAATTAGCAAATATGCAGGTATTACATCTGAGCCTTTTCCTGTCTTGGAAAATCTATTTTTTAATACTTTCCCAAGCCCTATTAATAATGGAATAAGAAAAACCAACTCACTTTTAATATATTCAGTCATACTGAAACCTCCTTGTTTCTACTAATAGAATAGCAAAACCAAGGAGGTAAAAATCAAAACGTTTAATGAGTGTTTAATAAAAAAGCCTCCTGGATAAACGGATGAAATACTTTCCGTTCCAGAAGGCTACTCTTAATTAAAAATAAGCAGTATATGCTAAATCTTCTTTTCTTTTCTAACATTATCCTCAATGTTGTTTTTTAATTCGTCTAACTCAATATAATTTATTACAAAATAAATTATAATAAAAATAAAAACAGATAATTTAAAACTCATAAAATCCAGTTCAATTAAAATAGTTTTTATAGGAATAATGAAAAAAACGGTTGCAATTATAAAAAGAACGATAAATGAGTTTCGAATATTTTTTAACTTTAATCTAACTTTTATTACAAAACTTTCGTTTTCTATGTTTGTAAAAGAAAAACCTATAATTTCACTTAAAGCTACAGTAAAAAAAATTCCTATTACAGTATAAAGGGCAGAAAAAATTTTTTCGTTTATTTCTACTTTTGAGAAATAAAAAATTGGAAATAAAATAGCAGTTAAAATTACTGGGAATAAAATCCTAAAAATCCATTTCTTTGCCATACTATACACTCTCCATTTTTTCTTCCATAAAACGCTTGACTTCAAGTTCATTATAATAGCCATTTTGGGTAAGTTCAACAGGAATTTTATATTTTACTATACAATTTGAACCTATAATTTTTTTGCCATCTTTTGTTTTTATTATAATATAATCACTGTCTATAGTTCTAAACACAGCCTGTAGGCTATTACGTTCCTTTAGCTCTTTGGAATTAATTTTAATAGTTAAACAAGCTGATATAATATCTTCCATTGCCATTTCATCAAAATTTGTTTTTTCGTAAAATAACTTATTTGTTAAGTATTTCCTCAATGAAAAATCGTTCTTCATCCCCTCTTTCATCGCATCATAAAGGAAACTCTCTTTAAGTTCAATACTTTTAATTTCTCTAATTTCTAAATTTCTATTAATATCTAAAGTTTCATTTATTAATATTGAAGAAGGCTCATCTGCTTTTTCTCTTAAAAGCCAGTTAATATAAGTTTCAAAAGGTTTTCTGTTTCCATAGGATGAAGACAATATCATTTTCCCCTTTTGGATATAAAAGAAAGCACTGCTTTTTATGGCTCCGGCAGAATCTTTAGAACTTTTTTCTAATAAATCTTCAATGGGCATTTGTGTTTCATTCAAAGAAGAAGCAGACACTACTGCTTTAAAATTTGGATTCATTCTTATAAACGTTCCAAAAAGTGCACCATTAGAAAGTACTTCATACGATGAAATAAAATCACTGTCTTCTGATCTAGAACTTAATTTTGCAATCCTATTACTGATACTTCCAGTACTTTTTAGCACTTTATCAAGCTTTTCTTCAAGCTTTGAAATTGAAGTAATTGCATCTTGGTCAACAACTTCACAAACTGTTAATGTAATTTCTTTACTACCCATAACCTCTCCTTTTTTTATTTATAATAGGCTTCCCTATCAAAACTGATTTTCAAGCAACTCTTGCCTTTTTATTATCCCACCCTTTATTTTAGAGCGCATTGTATAAAGCTTCATCTCTTTCCTGTTGATGTTTTTTTAAAACTGCATCCCAATCTGAAGAATAGTATTTAAGTTCAATCTTGTAGGAATCTGATCCTTCTGGTAAAGCCTCAAGGCTTATACTTGATAATTTAAAGTCATTTAAATTTGACCAAGTAGAATATAGAAAGAATTCTTTATTTAGAAAGCTTTCCACCCAACCGTAAGGGAGAGTAGGCTCTGAATTTTGCTGAGTCTCCCAGTTGAATTCATATATTTCTCCATATTTCTTCTGAAGCATGCCCTGGAGCCTTTCATAATCTTTCCAGAACTTATAACCTGGCTTAAAAATTACCCTTGATTCGGTTTCTGCTATTATCTCATAAACTCCATACTTGTCATCAATACAAATCTCATAGTAGTCAAATTCTGGACTTGACTCAGGTGGATGACAATCCCACGCAAAACCTCCGTAATAATTATAATCGCCTACCCAAAAGCCAGCATTAACACACTCCTCGTATGACCACCCCATTTCGAAACCAAACGGACCGGCATAAGCAACTCCCAACAAAGCCAGACCAATTATTATAAGTATTCTTTTTTTCATGAATTCTCTCCTAATAAAAATCAATAAGGATGATGATGATACCACCCTATTACTTTCCCTAGTATCATTAAAGATTCATCTTCTTTTTTTACTTCTATTTCCTTGTATTTTGCATTCTCACTTATAATGCTAACAGTTTCATCTATAGGATTAAAAGAAAGTCTTTTAACGTAAACCTCTCCTCTAAGCGTAAGAACATAAATTCCGTTTCCCTCAATAATTTCTCTTACGAAAATAACTATATCTCCATCAAAAAGCATAACCCCGGTCATGCTGTCACCTCGAACTTCTGCAGCGCAAAGTTTCTCTTTGGGGTATCTTCTTATAAATCTCTCTAAAATAGGAACTGTTTCTTCACTGTAGCCAGTTTTTACCCAGTTTTGACCAGGACCTGCACTAAGTTTTTGTGTCAAAATGGGAACTGAATATACTCCTTTTTGAGTTTGAACTATCTCTGATTTTCCTTTTGGTGTAATAAAAGTACTGCTAGTTTGGGTTAAAACCTTCTCTGGGTTATCTTCAAAGTCCTTATCTAAGAACATAGACCCTTCTCCAGTAACTAACCAGTGAATATTTATCCCCATTTGAGCTAATTTCTGCTTTAATTCATCAGGAACAGCCCTTTTACCTGTTTCATAAGGAGCATAAGTGCTTTGTGATAATCCAAATTTTAACGCAAAAGACGTTTGAGAATTGCCCTCTAGCGTCCTTATTTTTTTCATTCTATCCCCTATTGCCATAATTATCCCTTTTTGTATTGACTTCTAATCTGTTTTGTATTATTCTAAAACAGGTTAATATCTATTAACTGATTAAATATTACTTCAAAAAAGAGTAGAAAGCAAGGAGTTAGACAACAGATATGGATAAAGAAATTTCAAGAATTGAACCGTGGACTTATGAAGACAGCGTTGAAGAGTGCAAAACTCTGGTGAAAATTCACACTAGGGTTACTCTTGACTTAGTAAAAAAACTTGCAGCCATGAGAGAACGACTGTCTCAACAAGGCTTTAGGAGTGACAGACAAACTTATATAACTTCGGGACAAATGTCCCAAGGTTATATAAAACCTATACAACATACATGGGAAGAATTCTGTCAAGATATAGGTCTTGAAAAGCGAACAGCCAACCGTTGGCTACTTCTTTTTGACCCTAAAGAAGACAGGATGTTAACTCAAGATGAATTTAAAGCTCGGAAGTTTGCTGAGTTTGAAGATCTAATAAAAGAGTTAGAAGCCTCAGTTGGTAAACCAGAACAGTGGAGACCAGATGGATGGTCCACAGCTTGTGAAAATTACTACAAAACAAAACTCAGAGAAAGAAAATATTTAGATATTGCCAAAAGAGAACGCTTTGAAGCAGCTGAATTATTTGATAAAGAATATCTTTCTTCTCTTTCTGCCCAAATTGATTATGGATCACCTGAAGAAATTCTTGAATTTGGAAAGCTCTGCGAAACAATTAAACCTTTCGCTGTAAAAGCAGTTCCAGTTAACAAACAAGCTCGGGTTCTTAAGCTTGTTGAAACAGCTTTAAACGAATTCCAACCCGCAGTTAGAAAAGACGTAGCACGCTTTGTTGCAGAAATGTTAGTAAGGAGAGAAGAAAATGAATAGCAGTTTAAGAAACACAAGAACTTATATTGTATTTAGGTTATCAAGACTTA
>JBAYZQ010000040.1:0-15005 GCA_041672385.1 Sphaerochaetaceae bacterium
ATTGGTAATAACGCCTGTCATTCGATCAGGCTCCCACCTAACTGGATAAAATCCAGAGAGGAGTATTTACATAAATATTTAAGACGTATATATAAAAATCAAAAGCTACAGTTGCTACGTCATGCGACTGTATATAATTTAGTTAAACTTTCTCAACTTGTGAAAACTCAACATCAACTGGGGTTGGTCTTCCAAAAATCTCAACCGAAACTCTAAGACGAGATTTCTCAACATTAATTTCCTCTACACCGCCGGCAAATTGATCAAATGGACCTTCAATAATCCTAACTTTATCACCAACGCTAAATACCTGACGAGGCTTAAATGCCTCTCCTTTAATCTCTCCGGTATTTCTGAGGATTTGAGTGTATTCTTCTTTATTTAAAGGTTGTGGCATAGTTCCACGTGAAGCGGTTAAAAAACCGGTAACACCTTGAATCCTTTTAATTTGAATACAATAGTTCTTCCAATTTGTACTGTCAATATCCAATTCCACAAGTATATACCCTGGAAGAATTTTCTCTTTGACAATTTTTTTGTTTCCATCTTTTACATTTTTTTCATGTTCTGCAAATGGAACTTTTACATCAAGACAAGCAGAAGCGAAATCCTCACTGGTTTCCATCATGTGACGAATCATTCTTTCTATCTTCTGTTCATATCCTGAATATGTATGAACTACGTACCAACCTTGTGCCATCTACAACCTCTAGAAAATCAAATAAATACCTTTTAACAAAAGATAATCCACTAACCCAAGAAATAAAGCCAATAAAGCAGAAAGGCAAAAAACAATTATTGTTGCATTTTTTGCATATTCCTTTGTTGGCCAAACAACCTTTTTCATTTCCATCTGACATTCTTTAAAATATCTGAAAAGCTTTTTCATAAAGACTCCTAATAAAAAATATTACAGGTCAGGAGGGACTCGAACCCCCAACACCCGGTTTTGGAGACCAGTGCTCTAACCATTGGAGCTACTGACCTAAATATTCTTTCTTTCTCTATTTAACCTTTGTTTCACGATGCAGTGTGTGCTTGTGATCAAAAGGACAATATTTCATCAATTCCAACTTGTCTGGTGTATTACGACGGTTTTTCTCTGTAGTGTAATTCTTCCTTTTACATTCTGTACACTGAAGGGCAATCTTCTCTACAGGACCTTTCTTCTTACTTGCCATAACTCACTCCTCATTTTCGCTGCTACGAAAGTTTGTGAAAATACAGCCTCCGAGCGGAATCGAACCGCTGACCCCAACCTTACCATGGTTGTGCTCTGCCGGCTGAGCTACAGAGGCATACGCCTAGCATTAGACGTGCAAGTCAAAAAATACCAATAAGGTTTATTTTTGTCAATACCGTTAAGACTATTATGCACAAATTTATTTTCAAATCTATCATTAATTTAGTAAATTCCTTATTTCTTTCTTGCTTCTTTTAACGAAGAATCTCTATTACCCGTTTTTGGAACCTTACAACTTTCAAGAGACCATATATCTTTTGCATATTCTTTAATGGTTCTATCTGAAGAAAATTTCCCACTATTTGCAATATTCAAAACAGCTTTTTGATTCCAAAGTCCAAAATCTTCATTATAAAGATCAAGAGCTTGTTGATGCTTGTTAAAATAATCACGTAAATCAGCAAAAATGAAATATTTATCTTTTTCTTCAAATATTGCCCTTCTAAGAGGATCAAAAACTCCAGGTTCTCCAACAGAGAAAAATCCGGAAAGCAAAAGCTCCACCATTTTTTTAATTTCTTTGTCCTCTAAAATAAAATCATAAGGATCATAATTATTTCTTAATTTACTAAGTTCATCTTCTTTCTTACCAAATATGAAAATATTATCTTTACCTACGGCTTGAGCCATTTCAATGTTGGCTCCATCCCAAGTTCCAAGAGTAAGTGCTCCATTAATCATAAACTTCATATTTCCTGTTCCAGAAGCCTCTAAACCCGCTGTTGATAGTTGTTCAGAAATATTTGTTGCTGGAATAACATATTCGGCTTGGGTAACTCGATAATTTGGCATAAAATATACTTGCAGTTTTTTATTTACACTTTTATCACTATTAACAAGCTGTGAAAGATTGTTTATTAATTTAATGCTAAGTTTTGCATTTACATATCCTGGAGCAGCTTTACCTCCAAACAAAAATACTGTTTTCTTAAAATTATTATAATAGACACTATCTTCTTTGAGCCTCATATATATCATTAAGATATTTAGCGCATTTAGAAGTTGTCTTTTATACTCATGAATTCTCTTAACTTGGACATCAAAGATTGAATCAGGATCAATCTTTATTGAACAGTCTTTCTTTAAGAAATCCACAGCTCTTATTTTTGCCTGATACTTTATATTTGCAAAACTATCACAAAAAGAACGGTCCTTTGCAAAAGGTTCAAGACGAGAAATTTGATCAAAATCTGTAATCCACCCCGGCCCAATTGCTTCAGTCACAAAAGAAGCCAACATAGGATTACAATCCAAAAGCCAACGCCTTTGAGTTATTCCATTCGTCTTATTTTGAAAACGTTCAGGAAATAGTGTATTAAATTCAGGAAACATTTTTTCCTTTAAAAGTTTACTGTGTAAAGCAGCAACTCCATTTACCGCATGGCTACCAATAATAGCAAGATTCGCCATCCTAACCATTTTTGGATTAGATTCTTCAATAATACTAATCTTCGAAATAGCTTCAGGTTTGAAAGGAAAGAAAGTAATTGCATTTTGCAAGAATCTATAATTAATCTCATAAATAATCTGCATATGACGTGGAAGAAGCTTCTGCATCATATCAACTGGCCATTTTTCCAAAGCTTCACTCATAAGAGTGTGGTTGGTATAACCCAAAGTCTTACAAGTGATATCCCAAGATATATTCCAGTCAAGATTTTCTTCATCAACAAGTTTTCTCATCAACTCTGCAACTGAAATAGAAGGATGGGTGTCATTAAGTTGAATTGCAGCATAATTTGGAAGTTCTTGGAAAGCCTCTCCATGCTCTCTTTTAAACCTTCTAAAAATATCTGAAAGAGAACAAGAAACAAAGAAGTATTGCTGTTTAAGTCTTAAGACTTTTCCCATATATCCTGTATCATTTGGATAAAGAACTTGACTGATATTCTCAGCTGAAATTTTCTCTCTTACAGCTTCAGTATAATCGCCTTCATTAAAATCTTGAAAATCAAACTCATTATCCGCCTTGGCACTCCAAAGTCTAAGAGTATTTACTGTTTTACCACCATAACCAACAATTGGCATATCATAAGCCATTCCCTTTACAATTTCAGTATCTACCCATTTGTAAACATCTCTTCCATTTTCTTTAAGAGTTTCAACACGTCCTCCAAAATTTACACAATATTCAATGTCATATCTTGGTACTTCCCAGGGATTCCCAGCTCCTTCCAACCAAGAATCAGGTTGTTCAACTTGAAATCCATTTTTTATTTGTTGTTTAAAAATTCCATAATTATATCGAATCCCATATCCATAACTTGGATAATCTAGGGTAGCTAGAGAATCAAGAAAACAGGCCGCAAGACGCCCAAGTCCTCCATTTCCAAGACCAGCATCAGCTTCTATATCAGCTAAATCTTCATACTTATATCCAAGATCCTTCAAAGCGGATTTTACAATGTCTTCTATTTGCATATTAATAATATTATTGGTCATTGCTCGACCCATCAAAAATTCCAAAGAAAGATAATAAACTCTTTTTACTTTCTTTGTTCTATGGACATCCCTACAAGTTCCCCATTGATGAATTATTCTATCCCTTATGGTTAAAACCAAAGCAGTGTATCTATCAATATCAGTAGTATGAAAAACATGCGCATCTCGAGTATATTTTAAGTGTTCAGCAAAATCCCTTTCAATTGCTTTTTCTGAACAGGTAAATCTAGTATTTTCTTCTTTCATAATAATGTACTCCTCCGCTAGTAATAAAACTTTAACAATCTATTATTTCTTTGTACTGTACTACAGTATCAAAATCCCTTATAACACTATCATTTAGCCAATCAATTTCTCTGACTTTTTTTTCATTTAAAAGATTTTGCATTTTACTCTTTGAATCCATTTCAAGAACCAAAGGTCTATATTTACCCCTACAAACTACTGGATGCCCCGGAGTTCGAGAAAAAACAGGTCTTATGAAATCACTTTCACGATCTTTTAATGAAAGGTCATACAACTTCAAATAATCTTTAACTGTAATTTTTGGCATATCAGATAAAGCCACTATAAAGTCGGAAAACTTTTCTTTGCCAACATCCAGCATTCCAAGACACTGAATTCCCCTTTTCAAGGAGGAAAATTGACCTTTCTCAAAATCTTTATTTTCAATAAAAACATAATTTGGATTCATTCCAACAATATTCTTTATTGCAGTTTTAACTTTATCGCTTTCATACCCTGTAACCACCACAAGTCGGCCATTGTAAATTTTCTCTACTGCTTCAAGGGCAACTTCTACACAATGAGAAACAACCGTTCTGTCTTCCCATTTCATTAAAAGTTTGTTTTCTTCTCCCATCCTTTTTGACATTCCTGCCGCCAGTAAAACTATATCCAAAAGTTCCCTCCTGACAATTCATAATTTAAGCCTACATCAAATCAAGAAAAAAATCTATTAAAATTCATATTTTGGGACTAAAACGCTTTCAGTGATTCATTCAAATAATTATACTTACTCACTATGATAGCAACATATATTAATTGCCTTACGGTAATAGCAGGATCCTTAATAGGTCTTTTTCTAAAGAAACTTATAAAAGAAGAGTTCAAAAACATCATTATTACTTGTGGAGGATTAGTTACAATAGTCCTTGGAATTAAGATGTCTTTGGAAAGTACAAACATACTAGTTTTAATTCTTGCATTGATAGCCGGAGGCTTAATTGGGGCTTTGTTAAAAATTGATACAGGAATTTATAACTTAGGTCTTTTTTTGGAAAAAAAAACTTCAAAAAATCCTAAACCAAACGAGAAGGGAAAATCAGAATTTGCGAAAGGGTTTATAACAGCAAGTTTGCTTTTCTGCTCTGGAGCTATGACAATCATTGGCTCAATTCAAGCGGGAACCACAGGAGATTATCAAACACTACTTATAAAATCAGTCATGGATGGATTTATGGCAATTGTTTTTAGTTCAACCTATGGTATAGGAGTTATCTTTTCAGCTTTTTTCGTTCTTGTCTATCAAGGCTTTTTTACTTTAGCCGGTGGCTGGATAGAGGCAATCATAAAAACAGAAGGTATAACAGAAATGGCTGCTATTGGAGGGGTTCTTCTTTTAATGATTGCCCTAGATATGCTTGATATTAAGAAAATTAAAACTGCTAACTATCTTCCAGCTTTGATTTTCTCTCCACTTTTTCTTAAACTCTTTAACCTTTTTAGTTAATTTTAAAAATTAAGCTTTACTAATTATTATTTTATCTCCACCAGTACTGAGTTTTATAGTATCTTTAGGAACTATATTCCCCGAAAGTAGTTCAATTGAAAGAGGATTTTCAACATAATTTTGTATAGCTCTCTTAATTGGACGGGCTCCAAATTCCACTTGATAGCCTTTTTCTCCAATAAACTGCAATGTATTTTCATCCCAAACTAAATTGTAACCTTTCTTTTGAAGTCTTAATTTTAGTCGCTCAAGTTGAAGCTTGACGATATCGTAAATATCTTTTTTCCCAAGACGATTAAAGACAATAATCTCATCAATTCTGTTGATAAATTCAGGTTTAAATTTTGACTTAATAATCATTTCAACTTCTTTTTTAGCTAAGCTAAAATCGCTTTGATCAATTATTTTTTCACTACCAATATTACTAGTCATTATTATAATAGTGTTCTTAAAATCAATAACTTTACCTTGTCCATCTGTGAGTCGTCCATCATCAAGAACCTGCAATAATATGTTAAATACATCAGGATGAGCTTTTTCAATTTCATCAAAAAGAATTACACTATAAGGCCTTCTTCTTACAATTTCGGTAAGTTGTCCTCCTTGATCATACCCTACATATCCTGGAGGGGCACCAATTAAACGACTTACAGAGAATTTTTCCATATATTCACTCATATCAATTCTGCTAAGAGCTTTTTCGTCGTCAAACAAAAATTTTGCCAAAACTTTTGCAAGCTCTGTTTTTCCAACTCCAGTTGGTCCTGCAAACAAAAAAGAACCCAATGGTTTATTCTCATCTGAGATGCCAGTTTTGTTTCTTCTAATGGCATTACTTACTGCAATTACTGCTTCTTTTTGGCCAACTACCTGCGCTTCAAGGGTTTTTTCGATATTAAGATATTTTTGTATCTCACTACCCATCATTTTCATAACAGGAATTCCAGTCCAAGAAGAAACAATTCGTGCAATATCTTCTTGAGTTACTTCTTCTCTTAACATTCTTGAACCACCATCAGTCTTTTCAATCTCATTGGATAGTTCTTCGATTTCCTTGTTCAAAGAAGGAATTAATCCATGTTTTATTCTTGCAGCTGTATCCAAATCGCCCTTTCTTTCTGCAATTTGTTCATCTACTCGATATTTTTCCAAAAGTTTCTTCTTATCTTGCAAACCACCAATCTGTTTTTTTTCATTTTCCCAAATTAACTTCATCTGAGATTGCTTTTCATTAAGCTGAGACAAGTTTTCCTTAATCGTAGATAATCTAGAAATTGAATTATTATCTGTTTCTTTTTCTAGGGATTTTGCTTCTATATCGAGTTGTAAAATTTTTCGACTTATTATATCAATTTCTTCCGGTTGACTTTCAATCTCCATTCTAAGTTGGCTTGCCGCTTCATCAACAAGGTCTATTGCTTTATCCGGTAAAAACCGATTGGTTATATATCGATTAGAAAGTACTGCAGCACTTATTAAAGCTTCGTCTTTAATTCTTACACCATGATGGATTTCATAACGCTCTTTAATTCCTCTCAAAATGGCAACAGTATCCTCTACTGTAGGTTCACCTACTAGTACTGTCTGAAATCTTCTTTCAAGAGCTTTATCCTTTTCAATATATTTCCTGTACTCATCAAGGGTGGTTGCTCCAATAGTATGAAGCTCTCCTCTAGATAGAGCAGGTTTAATCAAATTCGATGCATCTGTAGACCCTTCAGCCGCGCCTGCGCCAACAATAGTGTGAAGCTCATCAATGAAAAGTATAATTTTCCCATTGGATCCAGTAATCTCTGAAATAACTGCTTTAAGTCTTTCTTCAAACTCCCCACGGAATTTCGCACCCGCAACCAGCGCACCTAAATCCAAAGACAACAGTTCTTTGTCCTTTAAAGATTCAGGAACATCTTTAGCAACAATTCGTTGACTTAATCCTTCAACAATTGCGGTCTTTCCTACTCCAGGTTCTCCTATTAAAACAGGATTATTTTTAGTTTTCCTTGAAAGTACCTGCATAACTCGTCTAATTTCTTCATCTCTTCCAATTACAGGATCTAATTTACCTTGTCTGGCAAGTAAAGTAACATTTCTACAATACTTATCCAAAACTTGATATTTACTATCAGGATCTTCATTATCAGCGCGTTGATTACCTCTTATACTTTTAAGAGCCTCAAGAACTTCAGGTTTTGTTACTCCATTTTCCTTTAATAACTTACCTACTTCATCTTGTGATGAAATCATCGCAAGAAGAACATGTTCAGTACTGACATAATCATCTTTAAATTCATCTCGTTCTTTTTCGCTTTCATTAAGGACGGCGAAAAGATCTTGACTTAAGCCAACATTCATTTTTGATTGACCATAGGCTTTTGGTAGTATTTCAACAAGATGTTCCACTTTTGGAACAAACAAAGACATTTCAACCCCTAATTTATTCAAAAGGGGATTTAAAAGCCCATCTTTTTGATTTAACATTGCCAGTAAAAGATGGGAAGTTGTAATCTCAGGATTATTTCTTGATTCGGCAATACTTTGGGAATCAGTAATTGCCTGTTTTATTTTTACAGTAAATTTTTCTAAATTCATTTTTTCCTCCAATTTTAGGAAAAGCTGACCTTGCTCTTAATTTACTAATTGTTTAATAAAACGGCAACTTAATTTCTTTAGATTTAATCAAAATACTGTATGAGGCGGATGTAAAAAGAAGGTAAACGTTTTAAATTCTCCAAACTAATTCTTTCATTATAATTATGCATTCGTGAAAGCTCACTCTTGTTAACCATATAAGGAGAAAATCTGTAAACCTTATCACTTACACAGTAAAAATGTCTTGAATCTGTTCCCCCTGCTAAAAGATAGGGTAACGTCAAAACATCACCAAAAACATCTTGAATTGTTTGTTCAACAACCTTAAATTCTTCACATTTATAATTAGATACAGGACATTTTTCACCTTGTTGAGAAATAGTTATCTTCACTCTTTCATCATTAATTATTTTTTCCATCCAAGAAATTGTATCCTCTATTGAATTATCGGGTAAAAGGCGAACATTAACGTTGGCCTTAGAAACTACAGGAATAATATTTGAAGCCTCGCTTCCTTTGCACATCGTAACAGTGTGAGTATTTCTAAATAAAGCTGAAGTGGTAGAATTGTTTTTCATTGTAGAAAACAATATCTTTTTAAAGAGCCAAGGATTCAACATGGCCAAACTTGTAAAGCCTTTTGTATTACACCCAATTCTAAGAAGGAAATCATCCATTGGAGAATCAATTGACCATTTTTCTTGATTCAGCTCAAGATTACTTATAGCATGAGAGAGAATTCCCAAACTAGTAGGATTTTTAGGAGTTGAGGAATGTCCTCCCTCTTGATTTACTTCTAAACTTAAATTAACTGTCGTCTTTTCAGAAACTCCAACCACAGCAATAGGTTTGTTTATAATTTTTAAGAAATCCTCTGCTACTGCTCCACCTTCATCAAGAACAAGCTTAAATTCAATTTTACGATCTTTAAAATATTGAGCTAAACTAGCACCGCCTTTACCAAAGATTTCTTCATCTTCAGAAAATGAGGCAAAAATAGTATTTTTTGGTTTAAATCCCTTTCTAAGCAGGGTTTCAAAACTCTCTAGAATTGCAATTACTTGGCTTTTTATATCAATAGTGCCTCTTCCATAAAGGTATTTATCATCAATAATGGCATCAAAAGGAGAGAAATCCCATTTGCTCAAATCACCTGCTTTTACTACATCTTGATGAGCCATAAGTAAAATAGGTTTTTGAATAGGAGAAGTCCCCGTCCATTCAAAACAAAGATTTTTACCATCTATTTCTTGAACTTTGAGATTTTTATAAACCAATGGAAAACACTTTTCTAGAGAAAGGTGAAATTTCTCAAATTCGCTTTTATCCTGAAGACAATCTTCTGCAATAGTCTTAAATTTTAAAGCATTTTGCAAATTCTTAACCATTCTATCTTCTGTTTTTTCATCACTGGAATATTTAAACTCTTGGGTTTTCACCCTTCCATTTTCTTTCTTAAAGCGTGATTCTTTTCTTATAGAAACAATAAAACAAGTTAAAAATAAAACCAACAAAATACCTAAAATTATAAATAAAACAATCATTAAAGCCTCTTAAATGTACATATATTAAAAAATTGTAAAAATAAAACTTTATAAATTCAATAATTTATGATACATTATCTTTATATAGACTAAACTCAAATTTAGTTTATGTATATGTTTTTTGACAAATTGACAAAAAAAGAGGTGGGAAGTGCCAAAAAAAGTAAATCATGATATTAGGAAATTGGAAATTCTTAAAGCTGCCATAAAAGTATTTGGCAGGGAAGGCTTTGAAAATTCAAATCTAAGTATAATCGCTCAAGAATGTAACCTTTCAAGGGCTACAATTTATCAGTATTTTAAAAATAAGGATGAAGTTTTTTACTTTGCAATAAAAGAAGCAACCGAAAATATGTTTGCAAAATACAATATTGAGATTTGGAATTCTGAAATCCATCCAATTGATGCAATTCAATTAGTGGTAGATGACATTATGGATACCGCCCTTCTTCACAAAAAGGAATTATCAAATCTTATTCGTGCAATTGGAAAATTAAAAGGAAATCTGAATAAAATAATCTATCGTAGAACGGCAAAACTTCAAATTCTAATTAAACAAAAAATAAGAGAAGGAATAAAAAACAATCAAATAATTGAAATATCTCCTGTTGAATTCACTAATCAAATGATTATTTTTATTGAAAGTTTTTGCTTTCAAATGGCCTACTTTCCTGAAGAAAATGTTAATACTACAAGAAATTTGATTCATAAATATCTTCAATCTACAAAAAAGTAAACAAAAATAGCCGCCAAATTTTCACCTGACGGCTAATTTCCTTCCAATTCTAAAATTAAAAAGTTAAGACGACTTCACCATTTTTATATGTTTCAGCAACCCATTGTTTAATTTCATCACTTTGGAGTGCAGCTATCAACGCTTTGATTCCAGGATCATTTTCATGTCCTTCTTTTACGGTAACAATATTAACATAAGGACTGTCAGCACCTTCCACAAGAAGACCATCTCTAGTAGCGATTAATCCAGCAGGAATTGCGTAGTTTCCATTAATAACAGCTCCATCAACTTCTTCTAAAATTCTTGGAAGAGTTGCAGCTTCAATTTCTGTAAACTTAAGATTCTTAGGATTATCAACTATATCCATAGGAATTGATTCAAGATTATTTTTATCTTTTAAGGTAATTAATCCAGCACTCTGAAGCAAAAGAAGAGCTCTTCCTTCATTGGTAGGATCATTTGGAATTGCAATGGTTGCTCCATCCTCAAAATCCTCATAAGATGAGACAGTTTTTGAATATAGGGCTAAAGGTTCAATATGAATTCCACCAGCAGAAGCAAGATGAAATCCATGTTCTGAATTAAAAGATTCCATGTAGGGTACATGCTGAAAAAAGTTAGCATCAATATCACCATCTTCAAGAGCCTGATTAGGTGTTACATAATCTGTAAATTCAATTATTTTCAGTTCATATCCAGCTTCAGCCATATTATCAACAACTAATTTAAGCATTTCTGCATGAGGTTCTGGAGTTGCTCCGACTTTAATCACGTTATTTTCAACCGTTTCTTGGCTTCCGTTAGCCAACAACACAAAGCAGACTAAAAGAACTGCTAGTATACTTAATATTTTCTTCATTAACTTTTCTCCTTAAAAATTACCTGCGAACCAACATCTTGGAACTTATTTTATTCCCCGCAAACTGCACTAGTTCAACTAGCACAAGAATGACTATTACTGCCCAAAACAGTATTACACTATTGAATCGCTGATATCCATAACGTATGGCCAAATCACCTAAACCCCCTCCTCCAATAACTCCCGCCATTGCAGAATAACCAATCAAATTGATTATAGTAAGGGTAATTCCATCTACCAGCGAAGGTAATGCTTCAGGAAGCAAAACCTTAAAAATAATTTGACTATTAGTAGATCCCATGCTGCGGGCGGCTTGAATAACGCCCGGGTCCACCTCCTTCAACGCAGTTTCAATAACTCTTGCTACAAAAGGAGCGGCTGCTACAGATAAAGGTACAATAGTTGCAGCTGTTCCAATACTTTTTCCAATAATTAATCTTGAAAAAGGTAAAAGAAGAATCATTAAAATCAAAAAAGGGAAAGATCGGAAAATATTTACAATCCTTCCTAAGATATTATTTAGTAAAGGCTTAGGAGTAATTCCGCCTTGTTCTTCACTTCCTGTCGTATATAAAAGGATTCCTAGAGGGAGACCAATTACCATTGAAAACAAACCTGAAAAAAATACCATTACCAAGGTCTGCCAGGTAGATTCTAATACTAAAGATAGTACATTATTCATTGATAACCTCCTTTTCAACCACAATTCCATGTTTTATAAGATAATCTATTGCTTGTTTTTTTTGTTCTTCATCTCCGGAAATATCACAAAGAATCTTTCCTATCTCTTCCCCTGCAACTTCCTGAACACCACCGGAACGAATATTAATTTCTACTCCAATTTCTCTAGTTAACTTACTTATTACAGGTGTATCAGTTAAACTACCTCTGAATCTCAAAACGTATCCTGGTTTTTTAACATTATCATTTGATAAATGTGACAAAAAGTCGTTTGTAACAGGATGTTTTGGATTTGAAAATATATCCTTAACCATTCCTTGCTCAACAATTTTCCCTTCATCTAAAACAGAAACAAAATCACAACTATCTCTTACAACTTCCATTTGATGGGTAATTAAAACAACGGTAAGATTCATTTTCTTTTGAATGTCTTTCAAAAGGCTTAAAATTGATCTTGTAGTTTGAGGGTCTAAAGCACTTGTAGCTTCATCACAGAAAAGGACTTTTGGATTACAGGCGAGAGCTCTTGCTATTGCAACTCTTTGTTTCTGTCCTCCACTTAATTTACTGATTGGAGAAAGACCCTTGTCTGCCAAATCAACTGTATTTAGCAACTCTTGAACTTTCTTTTTAATTTCTATTTTTGAATATCCATTTATTTCCATTGGATAGGCAATGTTTTCTTTAACATTCCTAGAAGAAAATAAATTAAAATTTTGAAATATCATTCCAAACTGTCTTCTCGCAAGAATTAAAGATTTTTTATCAAGGTTATCCATTCTTTTCTTATCATAAAAGATTTTACCTTCATCGGGACTTTCCAAAAGACTTATCATTCTTACTAAGGTTGACTTACCAGCTCCAGATTTTCCTATTATTCCATAAATACAGTTTTCGGTTATATGCAAACTAATGCCATCAACGGCTTTAAAGCCATTATAATCTTTTTTTAAATTTTCAAGATCTATACGCATCAGTTCCTCTCAATTTTTCTTTAAATAAAAACATAAACCAAAGAAAATTACAAGTCATTTTGCATAAAATGCATAATTATTCAATAAAAATTCTTTTTTATTTAAACATTAATTAGATTTAAGGAATTTTTCACCAATTTCATAGAGTTTCAAAACTACAATTTGTCCTGTTTTTCCTTTTAAATTAGAAATAATTCCAAACACATGGAACTTAAACCTTGGATATAAAATAGGCATTTTCCTCTTTAAATAACTCCAAAGTTCATTCCTTTTTTCGAGATTTTCGGGTGAATCATAAATCGTCAAAAACATTGAAGTTACTAACATCATTTGAAGAAGATGTCTATATAAATACTTAAACAACTTTGGTCGTAATTTTCGAATTTCACCTAATTCATATCGATCAATCATCAATTTTGTAACACGAATATGTTGATCAATTCTTTTTATAAAGACATCTGCATTTACACTTTGATCTTCTCTTCCAATGAAATACCTATAAAAATCAACATCCAAGTAATAAAGAGACTTAACAAAAGGTAAAGGGTAATAAACCATAAGATTATCAACATAAAAGGTATGTTTTGGTAATTTAAATTCAATTTCTCTTAAAAGTTGGGTTCTATATATTAAAGAATGCATCATAAGATACTGACCGGGACGAAATGAACCTGCTTTTTCAAAGCTCATCTTTACATTAGGTTTAAATACATTTTTAAGACTAACTTTTCTTTGAGTTCCATCAAGAACGTGTTCATAAACATAATTTACAAGTAGCAAATCTATAAGATCCCCTTTATTTTTAAGTTTTTTTATTAAACTTAAAACTTTTTTAAGAGAAGCTATATCTACCCAATCATCAGAATCTACAACTTTGTAGTAAAGGCCTTTTGCCTTTAACAACCCTTGATTAACTCCTTCTCCATGCCCAGAATTTTCTTGATGAACAACTCTACAAATTGAAGGATAACGATTCTTTAAAGAATCAGCTATTTTACCGGTATCATCAGTAGAGCCATCATCAATAATAATGATTTCAATTTCAGATCCACCTTTTAAAAGAGAATCTAAACATCTATTCATATAAGAAGCGGAATTAAAACAGGGTACAGCAACAGTAAGCAATTTTTCCATACTCTAATAATATTCCAAAGAAAGAAAAAAATAAATAGAATTATACTCATTTTGTTCTATAATAAAATTGTTGTAAATTCAACATAACTATTCTTTTGATTGTGTAATACTATTAATACAAGGAGAAATTAAAATGATTGAAAAAGTATTTAAGATGAGTTCTTCGGATTTGCATGTAATTGAACCTGTAATTAAAGATGAGAACATTCATTTCATGCATATGGTTCTAGGCGAAGGTGAGTCCTTAAAAACCCATTATACAAATGCAAATTTATATATGACGGTAGTCAAAGGAATTTTGTCTTTAAGTCTTCAAGATGAACCATTTAAAAAATATGAAAAAGGAACAATATTAAGAATTCCTATTAATATAAAAATGAATGCTCAAAATCATGATAAGGAAATTTTGGAACTTTATGTAGTAAAAGCTCCAAAACCTGAAAATTAAACTTGAATTGTCCAACATATGTGCTATAAATATATTATTAACTTGAAAAAGTTAAATATGATTATTATAAATCTAATTTCAGGAGGAATAAGATGAAAGCAAAGATTGATGAGGGATGTATTGGATGTGGTCAGTGTGCAGATACCTGCCCTGAGGTTTTTAGAATGAATGATGAGGATCTGGCTGAAGTTTATGCAGAAGTAACTGCAGATACTCAAGATTCAGCAGAGGAAGCAGCTGATAGTTGTCCTGTTGGAATTATTAGCATAGAAGATTAGAAATTTGTTTGAAATATGATGGGCAGTTTTGCCCATCTTTTTTTTAAAAAAAAAGACCTGGCGGTTACCTACTCTCCCACAAAAATGCAGTACCATCGGCGTATGAGCGCTTAACTTCCGTGTTCGAGATGGGAACGGGTTTTTTCACTCAGCTATGACCACCAGATCAATTAAAAGTAATATAAACTTAATTTAAAGATTTGACTAGTGGTATACAAAAATAAAACAAATATTTTAAGCAAAAAAAAGGCACCCAAAAAGGTGCTTTGAAAAAATAAAAAAAAGACCCGGCAGTTACCTACTCTCCCACAAAAATGCAGTACCATCGGCGTATGAGCGCTTGAC
>JBAYZQ010000041.1:0-14723 GCA_041672385.1 Sphaerochaetaceae bacterium
TTGGACCACCAACTAAGATTATCTTCAATTTCTCTTTTTGTTTTGTTGAGACATTGGTCAATAAAGTCGAAAGCTCTTTTGGTTTTCCTACTATTGAAAGCACATCACCATCATTAATAAGTGTTGACCCATTTGGAACAATGGTTCCTTTTTTATTTTTTATGGCAGCAACAATGTAATCATAAGGGGATTCTTTTCTAATATCACTTATGGTTTTGTTTACAAAATTGTTAAAACGACCAACTGGATAATTATAAAGAATAAATGAAGAATCATTAAAGGTTATTACATTATTATAAATTCCATTATTGATAATATTATATAAGGATTTTGCAGTAACCACGTTTGGGTTTAATATTTCTGAGATTCCTAGAAGTGAACCCATTATTCCAGTTTTACCACTCCACCCTAGGTTCTTTATTGCTGCAATTGTTTTAATTGAATGAAACTGGCTTGAAACTATACCACATGAAACAATATTTATTTCATCATTTCCTGTTACTGCAATAAAAGCATCTGCTTCATCACATTTAGCCTCATTTAATACTTTAATATCAGTCCCACTACCAAGAAAACCAATGCAATCGAATCTTAATAATACATTTTCTAATCGAGCTTTATCTTTTTCGATAAAAGTTATTTCTGCTCCTTCGCTACAAAGCTTGAATGCAATTCTAAAACCTCTTCGACCTGCTCCAACTATGACTACTTTCATTATATATCCCCAATTAAATTATGCTTTACAATTTAAATTCAAATTGAACTTTAACTAATCAAAAAAACATTAGTACCATAATACTCTTTTTTAAATTAAGCAAGTCTAAGCGAAAATACTACAACCTGAAATTTACCATCATCAGTTTTAATTATTCTGTATTCTTTTTAGGGTTTCAGCAAGTTTTACTATCTGTTTAACAGTTAGGTTTTCCCCCCTCTCTTTCAAGGGTATTTGGCTTTCTTCTAAGCAAGAATTTATTTTTTCAAGCGTTAAAAGTTTTCCAATTTTTCCATGTTGAAGATTATTTTTAATTGTCTTTCTTCTTTGAGCAAACAAATCTCTTATTAAAATTAAAAATATAGGTCTTATATCCTCATCAACAATTTTATTCTTTCTCCTTTCCATAATAATAACACTACTATCAACATTAGGTTCTGGATAGAAAGAACTTCCAATAATAGTCAAACCGATGCTACATTCATATTCAGTTTGGCAAAGAATAGAAAGTGAAGACCAAGACTTATCTCCAGGATTACCACAAATTCGCTCAGCAACCTCTTTTTGAATTGTAAAAACCATCCTCTCTGGAAGCAAAGAATTTTCAATTAATTTTGCTATACAGATTGAGCCAACATTATAAGGAAGATTCCCACAAATAACATTAGGAATCTCTTCTTGCTCAAAAAGAGTTTTAAGAGCATCTCCTTTAACTAAAGAAAAATTTTTATCATCTTTAAAAGCCTGTTCTTCAAGAATTCTACAAAATCCATAGTCAATTTCAAAGGCTTTTACCAAAGCTCCACTATTTATCAATAGAATAGTTAATGCTCCTAACCCTGGACCAATTTCCCAAACTTTATCGGAACTTTCAACTTTAACCAAAGAGAAAAGCTTTTCTCTTATGTGAGAAGAAATCAAAAAATTTTGACCAAACTTCTTTGACATTGCTAGTCCTTCTTTATCAAGAAGTTTTGTGATTTCCTTTGGAGAATCGTAAATAAAATTCCAGCTCATTCTTTCCTCTCTTTGTCTCAAATCTCTTGAGAGTGTACTTTATTGCAAGCATTGCCGTCAACAGACAAACCAACATTAAAATGTAGCTTGTCCAACCAGTTATAAATGCAAAATTAGTGGCAAAATTGGCTGACCAGCTAAACAAACCTTCAATTGTAGAATAAAGAGCTTCTAGTATCAAATTCAAAAAAAATAATCTAGAAAAAATAAGAATCAATAAACTAAAAAACATATAAATAAAAATCAAAAAGGCAGAGGATGGTCCAATTATTATTGAGAAGGGATTCCAATAAGAATAAAAAACTAAAGAAATAATTCCAGTAAAACAAACGGCTGAAAAAGATGCTGAAAATATTGAACTTTTAATCATTGGTATAAATGAAAGAAAATGATTTTCAATAAATGATGAAAAAAGAACAATTGCTATCAAAGCAAAGTAACTAAAAACTGCCCCAATAGAAAATAAAGAAAATGGAAAAAAAATCATTTGAATTAATTCCGTCAAAAAAATAAGAAATCCATTTTCTTTACAATCTTTTTTCCCCAATAAAATAAAATAGTATATTAAAGCTCTTAGAAGTGAAGATTTAGGGCCAACAATAAATACAAAAAATATTAAAAATGAAGAAACTATAAACTTCTTAATAATAGGCATTTTTTTCAATATTAAAAAGGAGGAAGAAAGGAAAATAAAAAAATGAAGATGCATTCCTGATAAAGCTAATACATGGTATACCCCTGCGTTAATTGCCAACTTCTTAAGCGGAAAAACAGGAACTTCCAATCGACCAAGTAATAACATAAGAGCAAGTAAAAAAGGATAGTCCTCTCTTTTATATTTTGTTTTATAAGGGCCTAATAATCTTTTTTGGATTATTCTAGTTATTCCAGAGCGAAACCGAAAAAAGCTAGAAGGAAATTTGGTTACTTGAAAAGAATCTGATATGAAAAGACTTCTATTATCGTCAGTTTTAATCAATTTTCCCTTAAAAAAAATGCAACTACCAGATTCAATGAAGCAATCACATTTTAGAAGAACACTTAATAGTCCCTCAGCACTTGCCTTATGACCAAATCGACTTTTGCATGAGACTATTTTCAAGCTAATTAAAAAATTACCTTCTTCAGTAATTATACTATCTCCAGTTGTTTTTCCTTCAACCATAACTATTTCATTTTCGTTGACTCCATAGGCTAAAACACTTCTTCCTTTAATCAGAAGAACAGTCAAAGAAAAAATTAAAATTAAAACCCAAAATAAAGAAATCTGTTTAATATAATTTTCATTAATTTTGAATTTAAAGAATATAAAAATTAAAAGAATAGTCAATATAGAAAAAATAACAAAAAAAATCTTTGAAATATTTTTAATTGAACATTGCAAATACAACAAACTAGCCAAAGATAAAAATATCTGAAAACAAACAATAATTTTATATAAAGTCTTTCCCACAATAAAGGAGCATAAAAACTTTAAATTCTGACGTTTTAATTATTAATAATAGTTTCTTCGCATATAATACTTAAAGCTAAAAGGGCAAGGTCTTGATTTTTATTTTGGCCTAAATTTACCAAATAAGCACTGAGACGAACATTTTCATCAGCATCTCTTCTTGCTTCCTTAATCTGATCTTTTTTATAATAAAGCTTAGGAAATTTTACCTTCAATGTATAATCTACCATATCGGTAAATTGTCTGTCAGGAATTTCACCTAATGGCTCAAGGTCTCTTCCGTGACATTTTATAATCATATCTGAAAGAGTTAAAGAATTAACACTTCTTAAATTATCAAGATAATTTTCGACGGTTCCAACAAAAGGTGAAATCTCGGAACTAGCTTCACTTATTCTACTTTTAAGTTCAAGTTTTTTCTTTAAAGACATTTCCCCTTGGTTGTTACGTTTTTTCAAATACCTCCAAGTACCCCAAGTTGCTATTGAAGCAAGTCCAAGTTCATCTAAAATTGGAATAGGATCACGAATAGCAAAAGACATTACAAAATAAACGACAATAAAAACACCCGCACTCATAAAAAGCCGTGAATAATATTTTTCTTCTTGGCTTTCAAGGTTTACACCTTTTTCGATTTGCAAATAAGCAATATTATCTAATTCTTTTATTTGATTCGCTTCTACCATACCACTAGAAATCCATTGAACTTTTTCTAACATTTCCCATTTAGGTGCTTCTTGTGGATTCATAAATGGACTTAAAATTAAGTCCTCTTTGTCTTCTCTTTGTATATAATAACCTGTTTTCATAGATTATCTTACCACCCTTTTTACCAACTTGTCCACATTATCAACAATATAGGATTCGTTAATTCCAGCATTCATCAAATCAGTCTCATTTCTAAAGCCCCAGCCGACTATAATAGTTTCAACACCACCCTGTTGGCCTGTCTTATAATCCACTTCACTATCCCCAATATAAATACATTCATCTTTGTTTAAATTATTTAGTTTTCTAAAATAGTCTAATCCTTCACAGTCTGGTTTAGCTTTAAACCCACCGCCCATTCCTAAAATAAAATCAAATTCAAAACTAGGGAAAACTTTTTTTAGTATTACACGTACCAGTTCATCTTTTTTATTTGAAAAAATACCAATTATGAAGTCCTTTTTTTTCAACAAATCAAGCATCTCAAAAACCCCTTGATAAGCATAAGAGAAATCAGAAGGATGAAGGGTGTAATACTCCATTAACAAGTTATACATGGTTTTTATTTCACTTTCTTTAGGATTAAGTCCTTTTACAAAAAGTGCAGTTTTAACCAAATTTTTAAGTCCATGACCAACTGATTGACGGCACTCATCTAAAGAAATTAAGTTCTCTTCATTTCCATAAAAAGTACTTATTGCGTAATTCAAAGCTTTTTGTATATCCTCCAAGGTAAAAACCAAGGTTCCATCTAAATCAAATAGAACACCTCTTTTCTTCATCCGAAACTCCCCATTACTTCATAATTCTTATTACAAAACCCTTCAAATATTCACTTTCAAGAAAAGCTAATCTAATAGGATGGTCTGATCCCTGTCCTAAAGAACTAATAATTTGACCTTCAACTTTGGCATCTTTACGTGCCCAATTCAGAACAGCCTTAAATTCCTCTCCAGAAAGAGCCCCACTACAACTGAAGGTAATTAGAATACCACCATCTTTAATTCTTTCCATAGCAAGCCTATTCATGTCTTTATAAGCTCTTTTTGCTCTTGGAAGATCTCCCTTAGTAAATGCAAGTTTTGGTGGATCAAGAATTATTACATCGTATTTGTTTTTTTCAATATGACGCATGTGTTCGAAAATATTAACTTTCTCAGTTATAACTTTTTCACGTGAATCACTTGAAAGTTGTCCATTTTCAACATTAATGTTAACATTGGTCAAAAGTTGATGAAGTGCATCTTCACTACTGTCGAAGGCATCAACTTCCTTTGCCCCTGCTCTTAAAGCATGAAGGGTAAAACCTCCTGAATAACAGCATCCATCAAGAACAGTTTTATCTTTCAAATATTGTTCTACAAACTTTCTGTTTTCACGTTGGTCACAATAAAACCCACTTTTCTGTCCAGTTCCTGGAATTATTTCATAAACAAGATTATCTTCTCTGACACGTATTGGTTCAAATTTTTCTTCAGGATAGAATTGAATTCCTTCTTTATAGTATTCAATTACTTGTTTTAATTGTTCTACTGAACAATAAGAAGCATCAGTATTAAGAACAATCATTTCTGGTTTTAATAGTTTTTCTAATATTTCAATGGTTGCATCTTTAAATTTCCAAGCCAATCTTGAACTAATTATTACACGAACAACTTTTGAATAAATATCAATCACCAATCCACCAAGCATATCTGCTTCAGAATGGACTACTCTAAAAACTGTAGTTCCTGAAGAACTTCCAGCTTCAAAAAATTCTTTTCGTCTTAATATTGATTCTTTGATTTTTTCTTGCCACCAAAGCTGGTCAACCGTTTCACTTTTATCCCAACTCATAAGATGCAAAGGAATATGACTTTGACTGTCATAGTACCCCCAAGCCAAAAAGTGGCCATTTGCATCCATTACTTGGTCTATTTCTCCGTCTTTACAGGAAGCATTTTTAATTGCTCCTGAAAACACCCATGGGTGATTGTTTAAAGGCTGTTTTTCTTTGCCTTCATTTAAAATTATCATAATTATTTATCCTGAGTTTTTCTCTTTCGTCTGTTTCGAATCTTTTCTTTTCTTACGCGTTTCTCTGAAATTTCCCTTTGGTTCACTTCCCTCTGAACAAAACGGTTTTTCTTGTCTGAAAGAATAAACATACCAATCATTGCTACAATCAAACAGGCTCCTGCCAAAAAAGCCCATGCAAAGGGATTATTTGCCAGAGGAAGTTTTATGTTCATTCCCCAAAAACTTGTTATGAAAGTTGGAAACATTAATGAAAGAGATATTAATGTCAACCTTTTCATAACAATATTCATATTATTTGAAATAACATTGCTAAAAGCATCCATTGTTTCATTTAAAATATTTGAATAAATATTAGCCATTGCAACAGCCTGGCTATTATCAATTATTGAATCAGAAAGGAACTCCCTTTCTTCTTCATTGTTCATTAAAAAAATACTTGTCTTTTGTAGTTTTTCCATTAAAGCCTGGTTGCTTGCCAGACTTGTCGAAAAATAGACCAAGGATTTCTGAATTTCCAAAAGTTGCATCAATTCAAAGTTCATAACTGCTCCATGTTTTTGGAATTGATCTTCAACTTTATTTTTTTGCCTATTTACAGTTTTCAACAACCGAATAAAAACCTGAGTAGCCCGTCCAAGGATACTAAGAACAAACCCTTCCTTTGTAGTTAAGGGGTACTGTCGATATCTATTTTTTTCTAAATCTTCAAGAACAATACTATCATTTTGACAAATTGTAAGAATTTTATCAGCATAAAGCATTATCCCAAGGGTTGTTATAACTTGAGAATTGTCATCATCTTCATCAGCTTTTACAGGAAGTTTTATAATAAGTTGAATATGATCATCCTCTTTTTCAATCCTAGACTGTTCATCTTGGTCAAGTACATCAGCAAGGAATTCACTATCAACCCCGAATTCTTCAGTTAACCGAGTTATATCATCTCTTGTAATCTCTTTAGCATCTATCCATGAATATGGGGCTTCCATTGGTAATACCCCAGGATTATTTGTAATCAATAGTTTTCTATGTGAAATCATCACGTCCTCCGCAATTTCCCATCCTTCTTAGCTATTAATCAAAAATAATCAAAACAAAAAAAAGAAGGATGAATCTTTATATATAATTTTATTAGACCGCCTAGGCCCAGCATCGTCTGAAACAGACATAGCATCCTCCTCTTAAACTTGAATTTTCACTTTACAACTCTACCACTAATTTCAGAAAACGGAAACCCTAGAAGTTTAAAAAAACAATAATTTTTTTGCACTTATTTTAGTCCAATTTAGTTTTGTAAATTTTTTGTAAATTTTTACTTTAAAAACTCTTTATTCTATGATAGTATGTAGTTTTAACTGAGGTAAGCATGATTAGTTTTAGAATACATTCCAGTCAACATCTTGAAATGAAATCTTTATTTCCCGTTCCTACAAAGAAATCGTGCCATAGAGATTTGCATTACTATTTCTTTACCCCTAGTCAACTTAATATAAACAAAGAGTGCATAGATTTGTCAAAATTAGGAATGAAATTAACAAGCCATGCTCGATATTCTTCTCCCAGTTTTTCAATCCCAGAATTACTAGATATAAATAATAAAATTAGTCCTTTAACAATTCTAAGAGAATTTGTTGATAATAAAACCAATGTATCTCCTTCTTCTTTAATTCATGAAACACAGAATCTAGCTAATGCCTACCGCCATGAATCAAAAAAAACTTTATCCTTATTAAAACAAAATTTTGAAAATAAACATAAGAGTATTAACCATGATCAAGTAAAAGAATTGACAGTAAAATGGTATACAAATACTAATGCGCTTTTTAAATCTTATAGAGAATTGCTGAAAAGTATTGAAGAACGTTTTTCTGAAGATAATCTTATTAGAACTGCATTTCTTTGGGCGGATGAATATATGAGTCTTTCAGCTGAAAAAGACGGACTAGAAATATATTTTCTCCTTGAACCTGATTATTCCGCCTTTAATATTTTGATGAGTCAAATTATGAAAGTTGTTAGAACTGAGTCTTCCCACAGACAAGAAATGAAATATGAAACAGGTGAAAATACTAGTTCTAATAATTCTGAAGAAAAATATACTTACCGAAAAAGTTCTTTAAAAAAATGGGCACAAAGTGTTTTATATCTAATACCAAAACAATCAATGGCACCTCAAAGAATAAATTTTATCTTAGCAGCCATTGCTGCTGGAATTGCAATGGCCTTTGCAATAATGACCGCTTTATATGCAACTTTAAATTTGAAAGAAAATACAATGTCATGGGCTTTGTTTATGATTATGGCATATGTTTTCAAGGATAGAATTAAGGAAGGCCTTAAGGCAGTAATAAACGTAGTTTTACCAAAGTTAATGGCAGACAGAATCTTCATCTATAGGTCACCTCGATCAGAAAGAATACTTTGTAGGAACCGGCAAAAAATTAACATTATAAGTTCTGAAAAAGTTCCCTTTACCATTAGAAATATTCGAAAAGATAATAACAATCCTTTTAGAAAGATGATGCCATCTGAAGATGTTGTTCATTTTTCTAACTATTATAAGTTTTTTAAATTCAAAAAAAAGTTTGAAAAAGCAACTCCTTGGGTTGAACAACTAGCCATAATAACAAGACTTAGAATGGATGATTGGTTAAAAGAAATGGATGATACACCAAGTGAAGTGTTTGGTACAGAAGAAGAAAACGAAGAGACCAATAAACTAATAGCTCAACGAATTTACCATATTCACTTGGTTGTAGAAGATCACTATGAAAGTGATAACACCAGTGTTTATTACCACTATCTTATAGTTGCAAAAAAAGATGGAATTGTCAGAATTGAAGAACTTCCAATTGTTAATACTTAATAATATCCACTTTGTACTGGTCATCAAGATTTTTTATTCGTTGGTCAATGTTTTCTAGGGAGAAATCGTAATTTACTTTATCTTCAATTTTAAAAGTCTTTTTTACATTTTCACCAAACAAAGCTTTCAATTGATCATCTCCACAGAATTTTTTAAGTTCCTTAACAAGTCTTAAAATATTTGCAAAACCTGCTATTCCACAGGCTCCTTTACTTTTATCAACAATAGTATGAGGAGCATGGTCCGATTCCACCCAGTCAATAGTTCCTTTTTCTAATTCTTCAAGCATTTTCTCTTGCTCTACTCTACTGCGCAAAGGAGGGTTCATTCTTAGATTTCGGTTTTCACCTTCCATATTGAAAAGGGCATGATGGGCTGTTATTCCACAGGTAATTTTAATCTTTTTTCTTGCTGCTTTTACAAGATTCAAAGCCTCAGGAGTACTGATATGACAAATATGCAGATTTCCTTTAAAGCCAGTTTCTTTAGCAAATTTAATTTGATTTCTTACAGCATCAACCTCTGCCTTCGAGGGTCGTTTTAGACTATTGTTATATTCATTTAAGTTAAAAAAACTCTCATTTTCACAATGAACTGCTAAAACTCCAGTATAATTCAAAGCTTTAAGTATACAATACATCTCTTTTTGATTCTCTAAATTCAATATTCCCATATTACCGGTGGAATTTGAAACAAACATCTTCAGCCCTATTACCCTAGGGAAGAACTCATTATACAGTTCAACTGCTTGTTTGATTTGATCTTTATCGAAAGTTAAACCTATGTAAAGGTGATAATAAGTTTTACTTTTCTCGCATACCTTTTCCCCTAGTTTTAAACGTTTAATAACTTCATCCCTGTGAAGAATAGGAGGATCTGTATTAGGCATATCAAAAAGACAATCAATTCCTGCTGAAAGAGCTTGATTAATTCCATGTTCAACCGTTTCCTTGTCACTTTGATTCCAATCTCTAAGATGTACGTGAGGATCAATCATAAAACATTCTCCTCTAAAAGGTATTCATAGGTCATAAAAGTACCCCACTGACAAGTCAAGCGTGATCCACAGGCACACTCTCCACACAACCCAATTCCACACATGCTATTTTTTTCCATTGATATATAAATCCTACTTTCTTTTATGCCCTGTTTAGAAAGTTTTATAGCAGCTTTCTTTAGAAAGATTTCTGGACCTACAATATAAACTGCTGTATTTGATAGATCTTTATTTTCAATATTAATAGAATCTAAAACTCTTCCTGGCTTTCCATCATCAATAACTGCTAAATAGGGACCAAATTTCTTAAGATCTTCAGAAAGAATTCCACCTTTAGAACTAGTTGTTCCTACAAAAAAAGACATTGTAGTTCCCTCTTTTTTTAACTTCTCAGCTAAAAGAGTAAGCACTGCTTCTCCGGTACCTCCAGCAATAAGAATAGCCTTAGGGGTTTTTTCATTTTTGACTTCACTTCCATAAAGTCCTCTTGAATAAACAATATCTTTTTCTTGTAACTCTAACAAAGCATCAGTAAACATTCCTCGTCTTTTAATTATGAAAGTAAGTGGATTATTTTTTGCTACTGAGAAAGGCTTTTCTCCGAAATCCGGATGCCAAAGAAAAGCAAATTCACCTGCTTTGCAGTTCATAGTACCACTTAAAACAAGAATCGCTGTATCTTTATCATGCATTCTTTTTTCAAGTATAGTATGTGAGGTATAAGAGGTACTTATTCCTTCTTTTAAAAAAAAGGAACTAGGTTTAATATTTGCTAAGCTTTTACCCTCTAAAAGTGTTTTACCTTCATTCTTAACAGAATCTAAGAAGTCTGCCCAATCTCTTTGGTCAACCTTTGCCAAGACACTTCCCATTCCAACAACATCCGCACCAGCTCTTATCATAGCAGCTACTTCATGTCCTGAAAAAACTCCCCCCATGCCAATGATGGGGACATCATCTCCAATTGATTCCCTTATTTCTCTAATGGCTTTCAGAGCCTTCAAATGGACCCAACGTCCACTTTTTCCACCTTTGCCACCAAGATTATTGTTAAGGATTGGTTTGCCTGACTCTTGATTTATATGTATCTCAGGACCAACGGTGTTTATTGCAACAATTCCATCAGCACCTTCTTCAATTACCTTCTTGGCAATTTCACCAATATTATCAACATTAGGAGTAAGCTTAACAAAAATAGGTGTTTTTATGCCTTTAATTGCCTTTTTTATTCCTTTAACATATTCACCTGCGATTTTACCCGAAGACCCAATTGAACTCCCATACCCAACAGAGGCATGAGGACAGGAAAAATTAAGTTCTATCATTGAAGCAAAAGGACTAAAATTCTTTATTAAAATCACAAAGTCCTCAATGGAAGAAGCAGACAGGCTTATGTTCAAAAATGCTTTTAAATCTTTCAATTTTTTTAGGTCTTCAATACCTTTTAACATACCTGGATTACGAAGTCCTACAGAATTACCAAAGCTTCCATTTTCCATTTCACAGATAATTGGTTCTCTGTTTCCAGGGTTTTCATTAACTTGATAACTCTTAGTAGTAATAATATCAATTGCTTTGATTTCTTTATCGAAAAAATTTATTAGTTCACTTTTAGTTGAAGCAACTCCACTAACTGTGCAAAGCATTACTTTATTTTTTAAATGATTATGAGAAATTCTATCTAACATCTAAATCTCCAGTTCTTTTAAAAGTGCTTTTATATTGGTGATACACAAATCAAGGGCGTTTTCTATAATTACTGGTTTTTTCCAAGGATGGGTAAGTTTACTTGAACTATTTACCCTAGCCAAGTAAAGTGGATAACCATTTTCCTTTAAGGTTCTTTTTACCTCTAAGGCACTTCCTCCTTGGCTCCCTACTCCAGGAATTAATAAAGGAACATCTTCTTTTGCAAATTGTCCACTTATCCTAGCTAATTCTGCCATGTTAGTAGCTCCTGCAACTGCACCTAAGGAGGCATTTTTGCTTATTTTATTCCATTCTACTATTTTTTTTGAAACATGTTCATATAGAGTATTCCCATCTTCAATTATAAGATTTTGAAAATCTTTTCCACCATTATTACTGGTTCTATTTAAAATATAAGCACACTTATTTTCTACAATAAAGGGACTAATACTATCAACTCCCATAAAAGGTGAAATTGTAACAGCATCTGTTTTCCAACAATCAAAAGCTTCTTTGGAGTAATTTAGACTACTTCTGGCAATATCACCTCTTTTAGAATCTAAAATAACTGGAATACCAGGAAATTCCGCTTCTAATAAATCTAGAACTTTTGCCAAAGCAATACTTCCTTGGAAATTCTGTTCCCTAGGTTTATCAAGAACACTGTAATAGCCAATATTAGGTTTAAAGGCGGAAGGATAAAGAGAGAGTTTTTTCATAAGCTTAAAAAGACTTTCAAAATATGGAACAATTTTTTCAACCTCGAATATTGGGTCTAAGCCAAAGCAAGCAAAATTTCCAGTTTTGTCACTACTAATTTTTAATTTTTCAATATAATTCATTTCTTACTCCCAAATCCATTATTATATCCCCATTCAAAAGGAGCATTTCTCCAATTTTTAAGAATTTCAAACTCTTTTTCTTTAATATAGGAAGTCTCAACTGCTCTTTTTAGGATATAATCATAATCCAAAATTGAATGATATTCACATATAGGGTTTAATTCTGAAAAAGCCTCATTGCTTTTTTCAAGGCCATAAGAAAAAATTGCTAAACAATAAGGGCAAGCCCCTTCACTATTTCTTATTGCTTCAACAGCTTGAATACTACTTTTCCCAGTGGATATTAGATCCTCAATTAAAAGCACAGATTTTCCTTGATAACTTTTTGAAATACCAAGTCCCTCAATCGCTTGATTAAGTCCATGATCTTTTCCTTTTGATCTTACATAAGTTAGAGACTTTTTCATTATATCCGCCAAGGTAGTCGCATGCGGAATCCCAGCAGTTGCTGTCCCAGCAATATTATCAAAAACAAACTTTAGTTCTTTGCAAATAATTTCAAAAGCTCTAGCTATCTCAGTTCTAGCTTCCCAGTCAACTAAGAAACTTCTGTTGTCATTGTATATTGGCATATAATATCCACTAGCCCATAGAAAAGGCTTATCACAAGACAACCTTACTGCTTTTAATGCTAGAGCTTTATCTGCAAGTTTATTTCTTAATTCTAAAAATTCTTTATCATCTGTTTCAAAAATCATCGTTTTGTCCTTTATTTATTGTTCTTCCATATTTCTTTAAAAGTGTGCACCTTTCCACAATAGGAACAAACATATTTATCATCCAAAGTTCGATAAAACATTGCAGGTACATTCTCACTTTGACTCTCATTTGAAATACAATTTTCATTGGTACACATCAAATCATCAAAATTATAAATTCTAGGTGGAAGTTTAGTTCTAAACTTTTCTTCAACTTTTCCATCTTTAATAATATTTAAAGTACAACCTGGAGCAACTGCTGCTAATCTTTTAAGTTGTTTTCGGTCAAAAGTAACCAAACTAGGACGAAATATTATTCCTTTGTATTCTTCACCTGAGGTAGATACCCATTCTCCACCTTTAAGTCCATCTAATTTCATAACTCTACATATGAGTCTCATATGTTTTCTTATTTCTTCTGGTTCTTCACCTTTAAGAATATGGTCAATAACTAACCCTTCTTTTATAGGATGAACTCCTTCACTCACGGTTTTGATTTTTTTATTCAGAGTTGCTTTGTCTACACTGCTGATGTATTCTTCATCAGTTCTATTAGAAATATTATTTTTTTCAAGCTCTTTATAATCTTCTCCAATTTTTCCACTTAATAAGCCTAGAAGAACAATTCGTGTATACATTCCATTTATTGATTGTCTTTCCCATGCATTATAAGGAGTTTTATCTAAAAAGGTTGGGATTACTGGGTGTTCTTTATGCCGTGGAAGAGGATGATAAAATTTTGTTTCAGGTTTTAATTTATCCATAAATTCTTGCCGGAAAGTAATATAAGATCTTAATTCTTCTTGGCGTGACAAAATTCTTTCTCCCATTCTTTCTAGTTGAGGTCTTGTGAAATACCATTTATCAGCAATATCTTTTTGTTTTAAATATTCTTCAATTGAACCAAATTTTCTTATCTCATATCCATTTTCAATCATTCTAAGGTAATAACTATCAGGCATTTGAAGAACCTCTGGAGCTATTAAATCAACTTTAACCTTTTTGAAAATCTTAAGCCCATCAGCCTTTGAATGCACTGTTCTTCCATGAAAAAGGTCTCCAACCACGGCTAAATGAATTGACTCAAAGGACCATTTATTATCTTCAAGGAATGTAAATTCATCTAGTAGCTCTTGAGTTGGGTGTTCATGTTTCCCATCCCCAGCGTTTATAAATACAGGAGCAAATTCTAAATTATTCCTTTGGGAAAATTCTCGACATTCTAAAGATAACCACCTACAAACTCCTTCAATTTTGCTTCTAATAATAAAAATTGTATTATTATAACCAGAAAGTGTATTGAAAGTATCTGAATAGCTTTCCCCTTTATTAAAAGAAGAACTGTCGCTACTCATTTCAGTTAATTTTATTTTATGAAATTTGGCTGCATTCCTAAATGATTCTTTTGTTCGGGTGCTATTTTCCAAAAAAACTTCATAAATTCCAAAATCTTGATTGTTAATTCTATAAGAATCTACAGTTTTGGTATTTTGCTCCAAAATGGCTTGTTTTAACTTTTTAACTTGTGAAAACAGATATTTCCGCTCTCCAATTGAAAGGTCTTCAATAACGCAAAGAGACCTACCCATAAAGATGTTTTCCATTTTTCCTCCAAAAAAATAACGCCAGTAAAAACTGACGTCAAAAATTTAATCCTTTATTTTCCCAACAGAATTGGGATCATTTTCTATCTCATCAAGTATATCTTTATACTCACTT
>JBAYZQ010000042.1:0-14031 GCA_041672385.1 Sphaerochaetaceae bacterium
TTGGATTAACTTTTCCTGGCATAATGGAAGATCCTGGTTCATTAGCAGGAATTGTTATTTCTCCAAGGCCTAGTCTTGGGCCACTAGCTAGCCATCTAATATCATTCGCGATTTTCATTAAATCGGCAGCTAAGACTTTTAAAGCTGCATGAGTTGCTACCAATTCACTTTTACTTGTTAGAGCGTGAAATTTATTTTCTGCGGTGATAAAATTTAGGTTCGTTAATTCTGCTATTTTTTGAGCAACAGCCTTATCAAAGCCTTCTGGGGCGTTTAATCCAGTTCCAACTGCAGTTCCTCCCAAGGCAAGCTGTTTTAAATATTCACAATTTGAAAGAATAATTTGTTTATCTTGTTGTAAGGAAGCTCTCCAACCACTAATTTCTTGAGAAAAACTCAAAGGAACAGCATCTTGAAGATGAGTTCGTCCACATTTCATAACAGTTTTATTTTCTGCTTCTTTGTTTATAAGCGTTTCAATCATTTTATCCAAAGCTGGAATAACACTATTATTCACTTCAATTAGGGCTGATATATAAAGAGCAGTTGGGAAAGTATCATTTGATGATTGACTCATGTTTACATCATCATTTGGATGGAGAAGTTTTTTTCCTGCTATTTCATTGCCTTTGTTTGCAATTACTTCATTAACATTCATATTGGTTTGGGTGCCCGATCCAGTTTGCCATACTACAAGTGGGAAATGATCGTTAAGATTTCCTGAAATGATTAAATCACAAACCTTTTCAATGATATGGAGCTTTTCTTGGGTCATTTTTTTAGGATTTAAATCTGAATTGACCTGAGCGGCTGCCTTTTTTAGATAGCCAAAAGCCTTTATTATTGGAAGAGGCATAGTTTCTAAGCCAACTCCAATTGGAAAGTTTTCATGGCTTCTCTGAGTTTGTGCTCCCCAGTATTTGTCTACAGGAACCTTTATTTCTCCAAGAGAATCATATTCACTTCTGTAATCCATTTGTTTCTCCTTTGAATTACATTATAATAAAAAAATTATTGTTTTGAAATGCCTATATAAAAAATATCAAGCATTTCAAGTTGTCTTGTTACTGCTTTATCTAATAATTCCAAAGAAGAACTTAAATTAGCAATTCTAATTCCATAATCCATCATTTCAACCGGACGATCATTTAGAATGTATAGTTTGTCGGGCATGGAGGAAGTTTTGTTGAAAATACATTTTCTGAAAACTGGTATTCCATTTTTGTCAGAATTTGTACTGGCCCCAAATAGGCGACAAATTAGTGGCCTAGCTGAATATACAGTACAATGATTAGGATTTTCTTTGTTATATAAAGGACAACAGTCTTGTTTTGTATTATTCAAAACTGAGTCAATTAATTTTGTGTCTTTTAGTATAAATTTTAGATAAACAGCGACCATCAAAGCTTCAGCTTGGCTTATTTCAGGTAAAAAATGCTCACAACAAGTTCCACATCCTATAGGGCAGGAAATTGTGTAATCTTTTTTGAATTTTTGGCTTTGAATTTCGAGATCTCCATAAATTTGATCTAAGGAAAGTAGCGTATCAGAAACATAAGTATCTTTGAAAAAATTGTAAAATTCCAAAAGACTATTCATTGTTTTCTCTTTTTTTTGAACTGTATTTACTTGAAGAATAATAGTCAATCATATTTGTTCTTATGGACGAATAATAATGAAAAAGTTATAATAATAAACATGATTGAAAGCCAAAAAAAATATTATTTTGAATCTGATTTTGGACTTTTTAGTATTGTTTGTGATGATAACTTCTTATACCGATTGGATAAAATTAAAGAGCAAACTTTTAAGAGTTTTCACGAAGAAAATAAACTATGTAAGATGGTTAAATTACAATTAAATGAATATTTCACTATGACTAGAAAAGAATTTTCAATTCCTTTAAAAATGGAGGGAACTAATTTTCAAAAAAAAGTTTGGCAAGAGTTAACTGAAATTCCTTATGGTCAAACCTGTTCCTATCAAGATATTGCAATCAAAATTGGGAAACCTAAAGCTTGTAGGGCTGTAGGTGGAGCTAATAATAAGAATCCTATTATTATAATTGTTCCTTGTCATAGAGTTATTGGAAAAAATGGAAGTTTAGTTGGTTATGGTGGAGGACTTGATTTGAAAGAAAAATTACTTACTCTTGAAAAAGCTAATCTATAGGTATAAAGTCAAATTTATGTTGTTTATACAACAAAAGAGATGAAGATGAATGATTTAATTAATTTAGCGGAAAGAAGTATTCTTTTTCAGGGGATTAATAAAGAAGAAATAAAGGAAATGATTTCTTGTCTTTCCCCTCGAAAGAAAACTTATAAAAAGCATCAATATATTTATAAAATAGGTGATAGTATTTCAACTATTGGACTGGTTAAAATAGGTTCTGTTTTGGCTGTAGAAGATGACTGGTGGGGAAATAGAAATATAATTAGAAGTTTCTCAGTTGGGGAATTTTTTGGAGAGGCTTATGCTTTAGCATCAAAACCCATCAAATTTTCAATTTTGGCAAACGAGGAGACTGAAATAATTTTTCTTGATGTAAGTTCAATAATGCATACCTGTAAAAGAAACTGTCCTTATCATAATAAACTAATAAATAATTTTGTTTCTCTACTTGCAGAAAAGAATATTGCTCTTAAATCTAAAATTGAAAATGTCACAAAAAGAACGACTCGAGAAAAGATACTTTCTTATCTTTCAGAATATTCTTCTAAGGATTTTGATATACCCTTTGATCGACAACAATTTGCTGATTACCTTTGTGTTGACCGAAGTGCTCTTTCGAGTGAACTAGGCAAATTAAAAAAAGAAAAGATTATTGATTTTAAGAAAAATCATTTTCATTTAGAATAAGAACCATTTTTACCACTTATCTCAAAAAAAGACCATTCATAATAATTGACTATACAAAAAAACTTTAAAGAGATAATAATAGATTCATGATTAATTTACAAATTACTTATGACAATGAAATGGACAGAGAAACGGTAAAAATTATAACCAAAGAAGAAAATACTCTAATAGCAGATCTTTCAAAATTCTTAACTGAATATAAACATGACTGTTTACCACTTTATAAAGGTACAAAACTTTTTGTAACTCCAATCAAAGATATATATTTGATTAGAACTGACAAAAATAAACTTTGTGCCTTTACTAAAGGTGAAGAATTTTCTTTAAATTATAGACTTTATGAAATAGAGGAACTGTTGCTTAGTTTTGGCTTTGTCAAAGTTAATAGTGGAGAAATCGTAAACATAAACAAAGTAACCAACTTTGATTTAGGAGAAGTTGGAACAATTATAATCAATTTGGACAATTCAATGGTCTGTAGGGCTAGCCGCCGTAGGATTAAGTCCATTAAGAAATATTTAGGAGTTTAATTATGGAAAAGAAAAAAAGTAATTTTTGGGGTAATTTATTATATGGATTTACCACTGGAGTAACCATTGGAGTTTTTGTTAGTTTGTTTGTAAATGTAATGCTTAAAACAGATTATTATTCTCCAGCTACTCCAAAATTGGTAGAATCATTAGGAAGTAATTTATCAACTTTGGTAAATTTTCTTTTGTACGGGGTTATTGGGATAGTAAGTGTTTTTTCAACTTCAATTTTCAACATTGAGTCACTTTCGTTATTAACGAAAACAATTTTGCATTTTCTTGTGGTTCAGCTAGGCGTCTTCCTTGTTTCTCTAGTATTAGGTTGGGTAGAGTCTTATTTTATTTTTGTTCTTCCAATTTCAATTGTAATTTATATTACTATTTGGCTTGTAATTTTCTTACAACAAAAAAAAGATATAAAATCATTGAATGATGGATTGAAAGAAAAAAAACAGAAATAGTTTATTACTTGACAGTTATACCTTAATTTGCTAGTAATTAGATAGATATCTAATTAGATTATTTTCTAATTAGGTATCTATTTTGCAGAGAGGAGGTTGATATGGAAAGTACAATTAAAGCACTTGATGATCCGATAAGAAGAAAGATACTTGAAATGCTAAAAGAAAAACCTCTTTCTGTTGGTGAGATTCTTTCCAAACTTGAAATAAGCGGAGCGACTTTATCCCACCATTTAAAAATACTTAGAAATGCAGACCTTGTTTCTTGCAGAAGAGATGGGAATTCTATGATTTATCAAATCAACACTTCAGTAGTTGAAGATGTAATTACTTGGCTTATAGGATTTACAAATAAAGGAGGAAAAAATGAGTAGCAAAACAATTAATATAATTATTATAGTGTTACTAGTCTTTACTCTTATTGGTATTCTCATGGTTTACTCAAAGCTTCCCGCAATAGTTCCTATTCACTGGAATTATAATGGAGAGGTTGACAATTATGGACCGAAAAGTACTTTTTGGATTATTTATCTTGTTATTATTGGAACAAACCTACTTATGGTGGTTATTTCCAAAATTGATCCTAAAAAAGATAACTATAAACAATTTAGAAGATCTTTTGACATTTTTAGATTAATACTTACACTTTTTTTAATAATAATCTTAGCAATTACAATCTCGGTTTCCTTGGGGAACGAAAAAATAGATATAAAAACTGTTATTCCTGCCCTTGTTGGGATTCTCTTTGCTATAATTGGAAATTATATGCCCAAGTTCAAGCATAATTATACTATGGGAATAAAAACTCCTTGGACTCTTGCTAGTGAAAATGTTTGGTATAAAACTCATCGTATGGCAGCTCCAGTATGGGTAATCGGAGGAGTGCTTTTAGCATTAATCCCTTTTGTTTTTTATGGGGAACTTACAGTAATCTTTTTCATAATAATTGTTACAGCCATAGTTTTAATACCAACAATCTATTCATATGTTATTTTTAATAAAGAGAAGAGGTAGAAGAAGTTTTAGTTTTTGTTTAGGATTAGAGAAGGAGTTAAATGTTTTTATGATAAAGCTTTTTATATTTGATATGGGTGGAGTTGTTGCGGAAAGTACTGATTTTGATAAAAAACTAGCAAGCTATCTTGGTTTTGAAGGTAGGCTTCTTCATGAAAATGAAGATGTTGAAAGAGCAATTCGTGATCATATGGAAGGAAAAATTGACGAAGATCAGTTTTGGGAAATCTATATTAGTAAATATGGATCAATTAAAAAGCCCAAAAGTAGTCTTTTTGGTAAATTTTTTAATCCTTCTTTAGATAAAGGGACTGTTAAATTGATACAGGATCTTAAGGCTAAAGGTAACCGAGTTGTTTGTGGGACTAATGTTATTGACTCTCATTACAAGATCCACATGGCAAAAAGTCAGTATGATATTTTTGATAAGGTCTATGCTTCTCATTTGATGCATGTTAGTAAACCAAACACCGCTTTTTATAGTTATATATGTAACAAGGAAAAGGTTGATCCTTCTCAGGTCTTTTTTATTGATGACATGGAAGAAAATATTGAAACTGCAAGAGAATATGGGTTAAATGCTGAAACTTTTAAGAGTTCAGAACAAATAAGAACCTATCTTAAAATAAATAATATTTTTGCTTAACAAATGCAAATTTACAAATTATAATTAATTAATGAAGTTTGGAATAAGGAAAGTAAATTTTAGAAAAAGTTTTTCGGCCTTAGTAAGTCCAAAAGGACAATTAATTCATCGCACCAATTTTAAGATGCCTAGAGGTTGGGGGTGGGTTAGAAATCCTAAAAGATATATCTACAATAAAGCTTATAATAAAACAACAATTAGTTTGTGTTCAGTTTTAAATAAACTACTTAAATAAATGCAGAAATGATAAAAAATGATTATAATAAATTGAAAATATCTAAAATTTGTGAGGATTAATTGTGTATTAGTTTAATATATGCTAGGGTTGGAAGAAGAATAATTTTTGAACAAACAAATGAAATTTTAAAAAATAACTTAATAAAAAATGTTTTGCGAGGAAAAGATGAAGGAAAATACTATAATAAGAAAAGTAATAATATTTTTATTTTTAAGTTTCTTTGCTTTTTCTTTAAGTGCTGATGGCATATTAGTAAGGGTTGCTATTACAGAATTGGATGGTTTCTCTAATAAACAGGCAGATGGTAGCTATCGCGGATATTGTATTGATTACCTAAACAATTTAAAAAAATATGAACCTTTTGAATATGAGTTCATTTATGGCGATTTGAATGAATGTAAGAATTATTTGAAAACTGGTGAGGCTGATATTTTCCTTTTTGCTACTAAAAATCCAGAAATGGAAGAAAATTTTCGTTTTTCAAATAGAACCTTTTCTTATACTAATGGCGTATTATATTCTCCCTCAGAGGTTAAATATTTTGATGATTTTGAAAAGTATAATGGAAAAACAATTGCTTTTGTAAAAGAAGCTGGTTTTAAAGCAAAATTTGATGATTTTGCGACTGAAAAAGGATTTTCTTATTTTCCTAAATATTATGATAATGAACAGGGAATGAATGAAGCGTTAAAGCGTGGAGATGTTGATTTCTTGGCTTCTTCCAATTTGGTTAACCATAATGATTTTTATATTGCAAGTAATTTTCCAGTTGGGACTTCCTACATTATTTCGGGAAAAGATAATAAAATTATGGATTATATAGATTATGCTATGAGTGAATTAAAATGGGATAGGCCTACTTTAGAAAAGGAACTTTTTTTTAAGTTTTATGGCAACTCCAATCAACTTATTTTTACTAGAGAAGAATCAAATTTAATTAATAAAGAACAAATTCTAAAAGTTGGTTATTTTAGAAATTTACTTTCTCTAGTTCATTACGATGAGAAAACGGATAGTCCCCAAGGATTTGCTTTTGAGATTATGGAGTTAATCAAAGAAAAAAGTGGGTTGAAGTTTGAGTATATTCCACTCGAAATAAATGAATCTTATCCTGAAGCTTTGAAAAGTAAAAAAATTGATATTGCTCTTGGTATGCCGGAAAGCGAAGTTTGGATACAAGATCCCGATTTTGCTTATTGCGGAGACATAATAGATTTGAAGTTAGTTTATGTAGTAAAAAAGGGAGTAGTTCTGGATTTAAATTCAGATTTGACAATTACTTATCCCAAAAGCTATTCTGTTGTAGATACTTTTTTAAAAAGGGTCCATCCAAACTGGAAGATTTTTTATACCAATGATTTTGAAGAGCGATTAGATAAAGTAATTTCTGGTGAAGTAGATTGCACAATTTCTGATGAAAATATTCTTCAATTTATGATGACTATTCCTCAATTTAACAAATTATCTATACAACCTGCTGAAATACAGAATTCACACTACAGCATTGTAGCTTCAAATCTTACTTTAAATCCAATTGTAATAAATATAATTAAAAAGACCATATCTTACATAGGTGAAGATCGTTTAAACTTTCTAATTGATAAGAATTTAGTAAACTCTCACTATGAAAGAAGCTTTATTAGTTTTGTTTATACAAATCGTTTTATTATTGAAGTTATACTTTTATTTTTACTAATTCTTTTTTCCATTATGGTTTATTTTAATTTTAAGACTTCAAAAAAGAATAAACAGTTGGATGAAATCAATCGCAAGATAAACTCTTCTTATTATAAACTTACAAAAGCAGAACTGGAAGCAAAGAAAGCAAATTCTGCTAAATCAGAATTTCTTTCAAGGATGTCTCACGATATGAGGACTCCCCTAGGTGCAATAATTGGGTTAAGTAGTTTTGGTATGGATGAAGAGAAAGATGAAAAAATAAACAAATATTTCTATCAAATAAAAGATAATGCAAAATATTTACTTTCTTTGCTGAATGATATTCTTGACACTCAAAAACTAGGAAATAAGAATTTAGTTTTGGAAAATTCAATACTTCCTATTGAGGATACGGTGAATAGAATTGTTACCATCATTAAAAACAAAGCAGAAAATAAGGGAATTGCTCTCAATATTGACTTAAAATGGGGCTCAACGAGATTTATCAAAACGGATGAGAAGAGGGTTGAGCAATTATTTATTAATATTCTTAACAATGCAGTAAAATATACCCCTGCTGGTGGAAGTATAAATTGGAACAATAAAGTTGAAATTAAAGATAACTCGAAATTTGTTGTTTATAATTATATTTCTGATACTGGGGTAGGGATGAGCCAAAAATTTCAAGCGCATATGTATGAAACTTTTGCAAAAGAAACTAATAGTCAAAGTCGTTTTGAAGAAGGAATGGGGTTAGGTTTACCAATTGTTAAAAAAATTATTAATGCTCTAGGTGGTACAATTACCTGTAAAAGTGAAATTGGTAAAGGTACACTTTTTACAATTGTTTTATCTTATGATTTGGCTACAGAAGAGGAAATTAAAGAGTACCAAAAAAAGAAACACCCATTAATTAATAAATCGGATTTTAAATGCCTAAAAGGTAAGAAAATACTCCTTTGTGAAGACAATGAACTAAACATATTGATTGCTAAAAAAATCCTTGGAAATTGGGAAATGGATGTTGATATTGCACAAAATGGAAAGATTGGGGTAGAAATGGCGAAATCAAATTCTTATTTTGTAATATTAATGGATATTCGTATGCCAGTAATGGATGGCTTAGAGGCATCTAAAGAGATAAGGAAATTCGACCAATTTACCCCCATCCTTGCTTTATCTGCAAATGCATATCAAGAAGATGTTCAAAAGAGTTTGAAAGCAGGAATGAATGGGCATTTGGCAAAACCAATTGAGACTGACATTCTTTTTCAATCTTTAATTGAATTTTCAGAATGTAGAAGAGGCCCTAAAAAAGAACTAGATTAGAAACATCTTTTGTTTAAATCATGATTGCACTCTTTCTTACCTTTTTTTGCACATTGATAACAAATTTCATTTTCAAGTGGTCCTTCAGAAAAGAAGTCTTGGATGTTTTTTAAGGTTGTCTTTGCAATATTTGATAGAGCCTCTTTTGTTAAAAAGGCTTGGTGGGAGGTAATCAAAACATTATTGAAAGATAGAAGTCTTGCTAAAATATCATCTTCTAAAACTTCGTTTGAAAGGTCTTCAAAGAAATAATTAGCTTCTTCTTCGTATACATCTAATCCAGCTAGGCCAATTTTCCGACTTTTTAGACCGTCAATTAAAGCTTGAGCATCAATCAGCCCACCACGGGAGGTGTTAATTATTGCCACTGAATCTTTCATTTTAGCAATAGCTTTTTTGTTTATTATATGATGAGTTTCCGAAGTAAGAGGACAATGCAGTGATATAATATCTGACTGGCTAAGAAGTTCATCGAAAGTGACATATTTAATATATTCAATTTCTTTAGGGTAGTTATCATAGGCAATAATATTCATTCCATATCCAAGGGCTATTTTTGCTAGAATACAACCAATTCTTCCGGTTCCAATAATTCCTATCGTTTTTCCATGAAGATCAAACCCTGTTAATCCATTAAGGTTAAAATTATTTTCTCTGGTTCGATTATAGGCTTTATGAGTTTTTCTATTTAAAGTTGTAAGTAGGGTAAAAGCATGTTCGGCTACTGCATAAGGTGAGTAGGCGGGAACTCTCACTACGTGTATCTTTTTATAAGCTGCTTTAAAGTCAACATTATTATAACCTGCACATCTCATTGCAATTATTTTAATCCCTTCATCTGCTAAAATGTTTATAACATTTTCTTGGAGGTTGTCATTTACAAAGGCACATACTACATCATAGCCTTTTGCCACAGATGCGTTATCTTCATCTAATTTATAGGAGAAATATTTTATTTTCATTTCATTTGAATCTAATAAAGAATCAAAAGATTGTTGATCATAAGGTTTTGTATCAAAAAATGCTATCTTAATCATAAGTTAACTCCTTGTCTTTATAATGACTCTTACTTGCTATTTCTACAAGGCTAAAACTGGATTGATTTAATTAATTTTATTGTGGATAAAAATTAAACAAAACAAAATGCAACATTTTTCTTGTAAAATGACTCAACATGTTAGATACTATCTATCCAAACAGTGGACTTTTTCTAAAGGGGAGAGAAAAAAGGTCAATGGAAGAAATCACTAACAAAAAAATAATGAAAGAACTCGGTATTTGCTTAATTGTTCTTTTATGTACGTTTTTTATTGCTTTTGTTTCACCTCTTTTTATGGAAAAATATCGCACCAGTCCTTCCTATTTTCAGACCTTTGTAAGGGGAACAGTTTTAGAGATTGTTGAAAACAATCTTGAAAAAGATAGTTATGTAAAAGGAAGATATAGAGGAACTCAGGTTCTTAAGATTAGACTTGATGAAGGGGAATATAAAGAAAGAGTTTTTGAGATACAAAACACCCTTGATTCTCTTCGTTCCGCTGTTGGTTTTGAAGGTCTTCATGCTATTTTTACATTAAGAACAGAAGCTGATGGGGAAATAAATGTTTGGCTTTATAACTATAACCGAAACTGGGGAGTTTATCTTATAATTATATTATTTGCTGTTTTAGTAATTAGTATTGGCAAAAAAGAAGGTATTAGAAGTCTTTTGGCTTTGATTTTTACAGCTGCTGTTATCTTCTACTTTGTGGTTCCTGGGATGTGGACACCTTTTCCAATACCAATTGCAATTTTTAGTTCTCTTTTAATATGTTCAGTTACTTTTTTACTCATTGCTGGAACTACAAAGAAAGCTCTTGTTGCCACTTTAGGTACTGTTTCGGGAATAATTCTTGCGGGATTAATCTGCTATCTTATGGGGCATTTTATGAATCTTTCTGGAATTGATATGGAAAAAGGCTCTACTTTGATTTATTTGGCTCAAGACCGTAATTTCAAAGTTAAAGACATTTTATTTGTTTCAATTTTGATTTCAAGCCTAGGTGCTACTATGGATATTGCAATTACCCTTGCAAGCAGTGGTGAACAACTTCAAATAGCAAAACCTAATATGGAAAAAAGAGAATACTATGCAGCTTTGATGGCAGTTGGCAAAGATGCTATAGGAACAATGACCAATACTTTGATACTCGCTTTTTGTGGAACATCGCTTCCGCTTGCCATGATGATCTGGGGTTATAAAATGGAATACCTCCAGATGATTAATATTCCTGTTATTGTAATTAATATCTTGCAAGCCTTCAGTGGCTCTATCGGGATGGTAGCAAGTGTATTTTTTACTGCGGTTATTTCAACAATATTTTTCATGAGGAGGAAAACATATGAAAAGAATTAAGAGATTAGGGATGATTGCTATTGTAATCATGTTAACCTGTTTTGTTGCTTTTGCTCAGGCAGTGCCAGAGTTTAATACTCTTACACAAGTTCAGCCTTACGATTATGCAAAATCTGGGGAAATTGTGAAAAGTGAGGATATGGGAGCAGAAATGGTTACAATCAAGATTGCTGCTACCAGTGATATTCACGGAAGACTGTATCCATGGGACTATGCAATTGATGCTATGGATTCAGATGCAGGTTATAGTCTAACCTATGGTGTTGTTCAAGAGCTTAGACAAGACTACCCTGATTTACTTTTGATTGATATTGGAGATATTGTACAAGATAATAGTTCTGAACTGTTTAATGATCTTGATACCCATCCAATGATTCAAGCTATGAATACCATGAAGTATGATGTTTGGGTACCAGGAAACCATGAATTTAATTTTGGTCTTGATTTTCTTGAAAGAAATTTTGATCATTTTGATGGAAGGGTAGTTTGCTCAAATATAATTGAAAAAAATACAATGGATCCATTTGTACTTCCTTGTCAAATTTATGTAATTCATGGGGTAAGAGTGGCTGTAATTGGAGGTATTGCACCTCATGTTCCTCTTTGGGAAGGATCAGCTCCTGAACATTTCCAGGGACTTGATTTTACTGATCCAATACAAGCAGTTAAAAATACCGTTGATTCCATTGATGGTCAATACGATGTGCTTGTTGCTGCTATGCATATGAGTCGTCATGGTGAGTATGAATATGCGAATAAAGGTGGAGTTTTTAACCTTGCTGAAGAAGTACCTGAATTAGATATAATCTTCGCAGGACATGAGCATGCTACTTACTGTGACCAAGTAAATGATACTTGGGTTCTTGAGCCAGGTAAATATGGTTCTCAAGTTGCAACCGGTGAGATACATCTAGCAAAGAAAAATGGGAACTGGATGATTAAAGAGGTTATGGCTGAAAATATTGATACCAAAGGACGTGATACTGATCCTGAAATAATGGAAGATTACGCTTGGGTTGATGAAAAAGCCAGAATGGAAGCAAATACTGTAATTGGAGAAATCACTGACGCCTTTCTTCCAGAAGGAGTTGATTATATTACTGGTGAGAATAATGTAACTACAATGGCTAGGGCACAGGTTGAAGATACTGCAGTTGTTGATTTGATTAACACTGTTCAAAAATACTATGCTAAAGCAGATGTTTCTTCTGCCGCTCTTTTCCAATCTGATTCAACTTTAAATAAAGGTGATTTTAAAAAGAAAGATGTTGCTTTTATCTATAAGTATAATAATACTTTAATGGGAGTAAATATTTCTGGAAAGAATCTCTTAGAATATATGGAATGGTCTGCTTCTTTCTATAATACAGCAAAACCTGGTGATATAACCGTATCCTTTAATCCTGATATCAGAGGTTATAACTATGATATGTTTGCTGGAATCAATTACAAAATTGATGTTAGTAAAGAACCAGGACATAGAATTGTAGAAGCCAAAATAAATGGGATGTCTATTGATCCTATGAAGACTTACAAACTTGCTTTGAACAATTACAGATTTGGTACTCTTCAAAGCAATGGTTGGATAACTTCAGATGACATCTATTACGATAGCTATCAAGAGAATCAACTTACGCCTGAAGTAAGACAACTTATTATAAAATACGTAAATGATAAGTTGAATGGTAAGCTTTCTCCTGTTTGTGATCATAACTGGATGTTAATTGGAATGGATAAAGAATTTAATAATCCAAAAGGACTTGAGAAAATACGAAAAGGTATGATTTCAATTCCAAAATCAGAGGATGGACGAACTTATAATGTTAAAGCAGTGAATATTGCTGATTTATAGTAATGATTTCCACCGGGGCAAAAAGTCTCGGTGGTTTTTTTATATCAAAACCTTAATGGTAAAAGATTTTCCATCTTTGCTGAAAGCTTCAATTTTACCTTTGTGGTTTTTTACAATTTCATAGGCGATTGAAAGACCTATTCCATGTCCTCCAGTTGCACTGTTTCTGCTAGTATCTGTTCTATAGAAACGATCAAAATATTCTTTGTGGGGACCTTTTTCAATTGATTTAACTGAATTTTCAACAATAAGAAGAGCTTTTTTTCCTTGTTTTTTTAGGATTACTGAAACTATTTTTGGCTCTTCAGAATATTTTATTGAATTCTCTAGTAGGATAGAAACAAGACGTTCAATATTATCTTCGTTTCCATAAGTAAAAACTTCTTTATCTTCTTCTAGTTTTAGCTGAATTCCATTTTTATTAAACAAGGGATCAAAACCACAAACTGTATCTTCTAGAATGGAAGAAAAATCTACTTTTTCCATTTTTATATCAAATCCTTTTTCATCCATTCTTAACAAGGTTACCAGTTCCTCAATTAAAGCTTTAAGATGGGCAATTTGATTTTTTATGCTTTTGGTCCATTCACTTTTTCCATGGTCCATTTCTACAACTTCTGTATCTGTTTCGATTATAGTAAGAGGTGTTTTTATTTCATGCATAATATCCGTCATGAATCGTTTTTGTTTTTTATAACTTTCTTCAATAGGTTTTAACGCCGGTTTTGTAAAGGCTAATACAAGAATGAGTATTCCAACCATTCCAAAAAAATATACAATTATTGAATTAATAAAGTTATGTCTTGTAGATTCCAGTTCAAATCGGCAATCTATAAAAGTAATACGAGTGCTGTCATCTTTATTGACACTAATAAATCTAAAGTCTTGTAAAAATCCGCTTTCTTCTCCGGTCATCATGGCGTCTTTAGCAAGGTCAATTGCTTGTTTTTCTTCCATAATTGGGTACATAAAGACATCTACATTTTTAACATTTTTAGAAGAATCAAATTCAATTGAAAAAGCTCTTCCTCTATTTTTATCAGGA
>JBAYZQ010000043.1:0-13762 GCA_041672385.1 Sphaerochaetaceae bacterium
AAAATCTTTTTTCTTTTTTCTTGTAGCTTCTTCTATTGCCCAATCAAATTCTACTTTATCGACAAAATCAGGAAGACGAATCAATGAAATAAAGCTAAAGTTTTCTTTATGAGAAGAGTCAAATCCAAAAACACCCTCTTGCCACCAAAAACCTTCAAGAGGAGGAACAACATAATCAAAATAATCTTTTATTTGATGATTACCCTTTTTACTCATTTTAATGGTATAAGCAACTCCATAGAGTAATTCTATTGAAGCATTATACTCACTGTCTTTATCATTTGGATTACCCTTTCCTCTAACAGCTAAAAAGTTCATCTCTGGAACATCCACAATGCTTGGTTTATCCTTTGGTACATAAAATTGTTTTTGTTCCTTTTTATAATCGAAAGCCATAAAATTCTTCTCCCTTTGTCTTAAACTTTAATATCCTTATTCAACCATTGTTCTTTGGTTATGCAAGAAACATGTTCAGTTCGAACATCATTCATTACTGGCCAAGGTTTATTTTCATTCGTATGATGATAGATAAAACCACATTTTTCCTGAACTCTTTTTGATTTAACATTTCCATCAAAATAACCACACCAAATTTTATTTAGATGAAGAGTCTCAAATCCATAACTTAAAAGTTTTTTTACTGCCTCTGGAATAATACCTCTTCCCCAATAAGGGACACCAAGCCAAAAACCAATTTCGGCTTCATCTTCAGGAAGGCCAAGATTGGTGTTATTACCAACCATAATTGCAATATCACCAACTAAAGTGTTCTCGCTCTTTAAAATAACAGCAAAAGTTCCTTCTTTTGATAGGATATCTTTTATTATTTCTCTACTTTGTTCTACTTTGGTATGCACCGGCCATCCAGTAATTGGACCAACTCTTGGATCTTTTGCAAATTCATATAAATCTTCTGCATCACTTTCTTTCCAAGGACGAAGAATCAAGCGATCTGTTTCAATTATCATTTTAACTCCCTAATTACCGATTTTCTTATTATTTGTTAAAAGAACCAATTTCAATTAAATTTCCTTTTGGTCATCTTTTCAAAATCGCTTCTCCTTTATAATAACAAAAGGGCATCTCCTTATTTATCAAATATCATATTTTATTGGTTGGGAGCCTGTCAAGTAAAAGATAAAAGGTAAATTCTTTGTAAACTTATATTTAAAGACTCTTATTTTCTAAAGAAATTATTTTAAGCATATTGACAAACTTTAATTTGAAGAAAATAATAACATATCAAATAATTTTAATATGAGTTTTTTAAATTGAAAATTTTTGAACTGTTGGCTTTCCTTGTCAAAGTTCCAGTGATGCTAACACTCTTAAAAATTGCAAACAAAACAACAAGGTGGTTTAAATATGAATAAATTGAAAGTAGCGTTTATATGCGTACACAACTCTTGTAGAAGTCAAATTGCAGAGGCCCTTGGAAAACACTTAGCCTCCGACGTCTTTGAAAGCTATTCAGCTGGAACTCAACTTAAAGAACATATAAATAGTGATGCTGTTCGATTAATAAAAAAGCTTTATGGAATTGATATGGAAAAAAACCAACACTCAAAACTACTTAAAGACATTCCTCCAGTAGATATAGTTGTAACAATGGGATGTAATGTAAATTGCCCCTACCTTCCTTGCAAAAAGCGAGTAGACTGGGGCCTTGATGATCCAACAGGCAAATCAGATGAAGAATTCATTTCTATAATTAATACTATTGAAAAGAAAATTAAAGCTTTGAAAATTGAAATTCAAGCTGAGAACAACTCACCTTTCATAAGAGTTCCTTAGACGCATTATTCCACCGTACATACGTCCGTTACAAAATTCCACTATAAATTGTCTATAATCCCACTCTTTTTCTTTACCTGAAAATAAATCTACAGCTGTAGGAACTTCTCCTGTCTTATCCGTATAATCAACGGCTTCCAACAATTCAGCCGGTGATGTGTTTTCCATAATTCCTCTTCCCCTTCCATCTGCAACATGAGGATAATAATACCCCGTGTTAGGTTCCATTTTAAATATTTCTATTAGTTCTAAGCTAAAAGTCCAACCTGCACCATAGTCATATTTCATTGTTAAAACATCACCAATAGCCATTTTTAAAGAAGAAAGCTTTGTTTTAATTGGATCAAATGTCGGCTCCATTACCAAATAATTATCATAAAGTATTTCATAAAGTTTACCATTATGCCTAATACTAAATAAATGGCTACCATCACATTCAAATGCAACCATTATTGAATAACCAAGTTTTGCAACATTGGATACTGAAGTAATTTCAATGTCTCTCCAGATAACATCTTCAAGCTTTATTAATTTAACTTTAAATTTATAAATATCAGCCATTATAATTACCCTTCTTCTTTTGAAGTGATTTACAAAGTTCCCTTCTCATACAACTCAATTATACCATAAGTTTCAACCATCCAAAGCCATTTTCCCTTCTATTTTATTATTACAGGTTTTCTTGATTTGCTCATTCATTTCAAACATAGGCAAAAAAATTTACTTTCTCCCTTATTCTATACCAAATGTAGTACTTAGAACGATATTTTTTATTATTTTACTATCCATTTTCCTAGCTTAGAACTTCCATCATAATATATTTTTTCTTGATTTGTAAGTTTGGTTAAATCTCTTTCAATTGTTCTTTGATTCACTTGAAATATTTTTGACATTTCAAGAGCAGTTATGTTTGGATTTTCTTTCATTTTATCTATAATTCTTTCTAGTCTTTCTTTAGGTTTTAATTTTTGACCGGCATTTTGACCGGCATTTTGACCGGCATTTTGACCGGCATTTTGGCCGGCATTTTGACCGGCTTTATAATTTAAATTCTTTAAGATAACCTTAAAAAAACTATTCGTAGACACGAACTCAGGTTTTAATCCAGCATGATAATTTTTTTCTGTTATATAACCCTCAATAATTTTTTTAAGACCGCTACCACGCCTTTCCATTAAATCCATTCTTCCAAATAAATCTGCTATTAAGGGATTTCTTCTTATAGAAATAATATTATATGGGTCTTTTTCTTGAATAAAAGAACCATCATACATACCACCGGGTGAAGTTATTTCCATTCGATTATCAAATATATCGATGTGAACTTCACTACCGATAATTCCATAATCTCTATGAATCAAAGAATTTACAATTGATTCTTGTACCACTCTTTCAGGATATTCAGGATACTCCATGCGATATACATTACCCTTTCTCCAGCTCTTTTTTGTATTAACCCGAATAAAGTCTAAAGTATTTTGAAGAAGTTTCAGTAGACTTCCTTCAAATTCATTATCGTCAACAGCTTCAATTCTACCATTGACTTTATCATTACCATTCCATCTAGTGCAAAACACTCTTGATTGTAGCAATAAATGTTCATCTGCAAATAAAGCACCTGCATTTGTAAGGATATTGAATTTATCAACTAATCCAAAAGATAAAAAATCTGTATCTTTGAATTCTTTATTTGTTCTTTGATAATACTCTGCTCTTAATTTTGTAAAAGAAGCTTTATCTAAAGATATATGACTAGATAAAAGATCAAAGGTTTTATTGGTCCCTTTTAAAACTAAATTTTTTATATCATTGCTACTTGCTGGTACACTTTCATTTCCAACTCGAATATACGCTATTCTCCCACCTGAACTAACAACGAAATAAGGCATTTCATTAGCTATTTCTACTTCAAGAATTATAAAATATTTATTATCTTCTTTTATAATATTAAGATTAATATAGGGAATTGGATCAATTTTGGTTTTTATAAGTTCACTAATTTCTTCTGAATCTTTTTGGTAATCTTTTAAACCAACTAATTCCCCATTATCAGATACTCCAAAGATTAATTTTCCACTACGACCATTAGCAAAAGCACTAACTGTTTTTAACCAACTTTTAGGTTTATTTATCTCTAACATTAACTTTTTATCATATGTGGTAGATTCTCCAATAAATTTTTTTATGTCCAAATTTCCACTCCTTATAATCCAAGCTTGATTCTTTTCCCTACTTATTCATTGTACAATATTCCAATCTTTAAATTCAAGAAAATAAATAATTATAATAAATTCTACAAGGGAGACAATAAACCTTTCATATAAAATTAAGATGAAACTTAGTACTACAAAATAGGAAAATTACACTCTGAACGCTGAACCTCAACTCTAATCATACCCAAATAATGTAAAATACTTTAATAGTGATAAAAATCGAAATCTGAAACCATTTGATTTTATTATATAATCTTATTAAATTTCTAACATCTTAAGCACATTACTTTTTAAATAAAATAGAGTGAATCAAGCAAATATTCCTGCTTCTGCGAAATTACTAGTTTCCAAATTTGGCGTTTTATAGTATTTATTGACCCTCCTTGATTTACCTTTTCAAGACTTCTTTTAAAGATTTGACATGTTTTCTCATCTGCTAGTTTACTTACATAACCCCATACATGTTGGGCAGCATTTACCGCATTTCCACTTGAGACTGGAATTTCTAATGCCTCATCAATTAACTTATAAAAGGTTGAAACTGGATAAGAGTCCTTTAACTTTAAAAGTTGTCTAATTTCATTGTAAATTCTAGGTGAATGTTCCAAAACTAAGTATTTATACCTGGTCCATTCTTTTTCTAAATTTTGAATTTTTGGAGCATCAATTGCATTAATACATTTTATTGCAGACAAATTTTTATCTTTTACCTCAACCATGATATCAATATCATCATAAAGAAGGTTTTTATAGAAGTTTATAAATTTTTCAACATCCAATGTTGATGAATGGGAACCTACTCTCTTATCATAAGCTTGCTGTGAATAATGAATTTTTTGAACTCCATCTTCTATTTTCCATGTTTTTCTGCAAAGATTAATCCATTCAAACTGTGAATGGGTGTTATCAGAATTTACCTCGTTATGAAGATTATCGAACACAACAGGAATACCTTCACTTTCTCCAATAGAAAGCACATCCTTAATGGTATATTGACGATCATCATTTTCAATAACTAGACGATTGCGAATATTTTCATCCAAAAGGTGGTATTGTTTTATAAATCGTTTAATAGCATTGCTCTTATCACCATAAACTCCACCAATGTGAAGAATTATCTTACTTTCTTTTCCCAAGTTCAAAGAAGATAAAAATTTCTCATGATATTGTAAATCTTTAATTGCCCTTTCTACTACCAGTTTATCTGGTGAATTTAGTACTGTATATTGCCCTGGATGCATTGAAAGGCGAATTTTATTTTCTTTTGCCTTATTTCCAATATTTTTTAATTGTTCACTAAAAATTTCCCACCATCTTACATTATTCACTTCATGTGAGCCAAAAGGGATAATATCTGAACTAATACGAAAAAGCTTTATACCATTTTTTATATTATAAGAAAGCATATTATTTAGAGAATCTAAATTGGATCCAATCAAGCTTATTAAATGTTCATTAGATGCATTTTTTAGACTACAGGTTTTTAATTTTGTATCTAAAACTCCAACTGTAAGACAGGCATAGCCAATATTCATAATAAAATCCCCCCTTTTATATTAGAATATTACTTGTTTCTTATCCACCTTTTGTGAAATTTCTTTATTTAGTCTAAAAAATATATAACAAATTCCAATCTTGACATTTATGAATAGTTTTGATAGAACAGGCTATAATTCATCGGAGGAATCTTGCTCCATAGAAAACTCTAAGAAGTAATTTTGCCGGATAAGATGGTATATTGAGAGATGTACTATTTTGTCCGGCTTATTTTTTTAAAGAAAGGAAAACTTAAATGACAAAAGTTTCTAATTTTACCGAAGGTAAAATTCTATCACCATTACTAACATTTGCTATACCAGTACTTTTTGCTATGTTTCTACAAGTAATGTATGGTGCTGTAGACCTTCTAATAGTTGGATTTTTTGGTTTCACAACAGATGTTTCAGCAGTAGCTACAGGAAGCCAAGTAATGATGACAATTACTTCCATTATTAATGGCTTTGCAATGGGAGTCACAATACTTTTAGGACAAAAATTAGGACAAGGGAAGTCTAATGAAGCAGGAAATGTAGTTGGTAGTGGAATTTGCATCTTTGCAGTTATTTCAGTTATTATCACTACTATTATGCTTATTTTTTCTGTTCCCATATCAAGATTTATGAATGCTCCACCACAAGCTTTTGATGATACGGTTTTATATATAAACATTTGTTCTTCCGGAACAATATTTATTGTTGCCTACAATGTAATTTGCAGTATTTTTAGAGGACTTGGTGATTCTAAAACTCCCTTAATTACCGTAGCAATTGCTTGTTTTTTTAATATTGCAGGAGATTTGCTTTTAGTTGGTGTTTTTGGTATGGGAGTTAAAGGTGTAGCAATTGCAACCATTTTTGCACAAGCTATTAGCGTAGTGTTTTCTATTATTATTATAAAAAAACGTGGAGTCCCTTTTGAATTTTCAAGAAGTAGTATTCACTTTCATAAAGGCATTTCCTCCCAAATTCTTCGATATGGTGCTCCAATTGCCCTACAAGACGCATTAGTGAACCTATCTTTTCTGGCTATAACAACAATTGTAAACTCACTTGGACTTATTGCCTCTGCAGGTATTGGTATAGCAGAAAAGTTAGCAGGATTTTTAATGCTTGTTCCATCTGCCTTTGGACAGTCAGTTGCCGCCTTTGTCTCTCAAAACTATGGAGCAAAGAAATATAATAGAGCAAAAACAACTTTAGCTTACGGAATCGCTTGTTCTTTATGCTTTGGTATAGTAATGGGCTATTTTTCCTTTTTTCATGGAAACCTACTTACGGGAATATTTTCACAAGATATTGCAGTAGTAAATGCAGCTTGGGATTATTTGAAAGCCTATTCCTTTGACTGTATTCTAACATCCTTCATGTTTTGTTTTCTAGGATTCTTTAATGGCTGTGGAAAAACAACCTTTGTTATGTTCCAAGGTATCTTCGGAGCTTTTTGTATTAGGATTCCATTATCTTACATAATAAGTAGAATCTCTAAAACATCACTATTTTATATTGGGTTAGCTACACCTGCATCAACCCTTGTACAGATAATATTTTGTCTTATTTATTTTGCAAAACTTTCTAAAATTTTTAAGAAAAATGAAGATTTATAAAATATAAAATAAGGCTCTCTACAAAAACATAGAAAGCCTTACCTTTTAATTTAAGATTATTGTCAATTACTCTTCTATTGCCAATGCATCCATTAGCTCTGCTTCTGTGACACCAAGTGTGGTAGCAGTTACAGCAAAGTCCGGTGGCCCTTGAGTCGGATCACCTAATGCAGCAATCAATGCTTCCCCAGTTACGCCCAATTTTTCTGCAGTAGCTTCTGTATCAAACCCTTGCTGTTGCTCGCCATCAGCTCCATCAGGACGCTGTTGGTCAATGAGACCTTCCTCGAACACTACTACTCGATCTTCATTAATTGTCGTAGAATCTCCTTCAGGGGTTTTTATCACATCGCCGCCGCGAACTAGTCGAACAAAGTTATAACGATGAATTTCAGGATCTAGTTCTGAAAAATACTCTTCTGATTTAGGACAGAAAACAATTGAGCCTGATCCATGTAAGTCGTAACCATCAGGGTCTGTGTTATAACCGGCAGTCAATACCCAAGCATAAACTGAACCTTTTTCCACTTCCCCATCACCACTTTCAACTGGGTTGGAAGTACTCGACCAGTAAAAAGGATAATCAGTTTGACCCATTATGTTGGTAAGTTCTGTAAGATTGAACATACTTGTATCAATGGAAGGAAAAGTTCCAGAGTAATCTGCAATACTTTGCAATTCCTTGATACTTGGTAGTCTCCAATCATCATAGCCTGCATATTCAGAGTTTTCTGCATAAGCTAAAGCTGCTTCCCAGCTCATTCCTTCCGCGCTGTCATCTTTAGACCACATTAAATTAGTAGCGTTATCAGTAATTGTATTATCACCATTATCTACATAATCATTAATACCATATATGTCTCCACGAACAGCACGCACAAATCTGTTACCACTCATAGCTTTAATGTGACCGGTCCAGTCGTTAACAATAAATGCTGGATCACCAACAACCTGTTCGTTTTGATATTCATCTTCAACAAGATAAAGATTACTTGACCATGAATGTTGTTGTCTAGCATCAGTACCATCACCAACTAAGTAAAAATAGTCGGTATCAATCCATGGCCAGCCTTGTGAAAAGTTCCTCAGAGACCACAATTCTTTCAATGTAGGAAGACGCCAATCATCATAGCCACCTAGCGTGAGTGATTCACAGTATTCTCCTGCGCTCTCCCAAGACATTGACGCCTCGGATAAATCCTGTGCCCAAAGTAGACCGGTAACATTGTCTGTTACTGTGCCATCTCCATTATCTGTATAACTAGGAACATTTCCAGTGTATTGTGCATCTTGCCCATAAAAATCGTTGCCTTCAACAGGACATTCGGTGCTTTCGAGGTTGTTGTAGCACAAGCCTTGATTAGTATCCACAATAGGATAAGTTAAGACCCCGCTGGTCTTCTTTTCTTCTGCGATAGTACCGCATCCGACAAGGACAACTACTAGCAGTGCACTAAGGAACATAGAAATAATCTTTTTCATTTTTTTCCTTCCAATATATTTTTATTTAAACATATTGTATTAAATTGTACCATTATTACACTTTTATATCAATCTGCCGTTCTCACATAGCGAACATAGTGAATGCAATCTTTAACATGGATTAATCACATCCAATCTGCAAACCGTCAACCATCCCTTATTATAAACAATCGATTAAGCAGCTTGAAAACAAAACCTATAAAATTATCTATTACTCATAAACACCGTAAGCTTTATTAATATCTTGAATGAAAATAATACCATTTCCGGGTTTATCAATTTCAAGTTTTTCTCTTATGGATGCTACAATTGAATCTGTTATATCTTCTTTAGAAAGAATTAAAACTGTTTCTTTTTCCGGTTCTATCTCCATACTAAAGAGTTTACTAGTTTCATTTATACCTGAACCTCTTGCATTTATAATTGTTCCACCCTTTGAACCCGCCGCCTTTGCTGCTTCAATTACTTCTTCAGCCTTTCCTCTATTAACAATTGTAATAATAATTTGATACATTAGTTTATTTACACCTCCGTCTTTTTTATACGCTTCAGACTTATAGCATCTGGATCCCACAATGTCACAAACACTTGTAGTAAAGGCAATACCATTATTCGGTTTTTCAAATTGAAACTCTTTATTTAGTTTAACTAAAGCACGACTTGCAGTATGACTATCTGTCCCCAATAAAACTATTTCTTTTTTTTCATCATATAAAGATAAGAAATTTAAAAGAGAATTATTTACTGTTCCTCTTGCTAGAAAAATAGTTCCACCAGAAATATCATATTGCTTTGCTCTCTGTAATATTTTACTACCTAATCCACAATTAACAATAACATATATTAATTCAAAAATCGGTATTTTTTCATTAGTCATCCCCCGTTTTAACTCCTTTCACTTTTGATTTTATTGCAAATATTAAACCTAAAATTTCTAAAGTAATAATTGGCGTCATAGCCACCATTGCAATCATTCCAAACCCGTCAACCATTAAATCTGCACCTTCAAAAGCCTGCGCCGCCCCTTGTATAAATGCCAAAGTAAAAGTAGCAGTCACAGGACCAGTGGCTACTCCACCGGCATCAAAGGCAATTCCTATAAAAAGCTTGGGTATAAAAAACATCAATATTAAGCTTATTATGTATCCAGGTAATAAATAATGCCATAACTCTATTTCTGGTACTAAAATTCGTATAACCGATAAAGCAACAGCGAGGCCAACACCAATCGCCAATGGAAATAAGACTACCTTTTTCTTTACGTAACCACTTGTTACATCTTCAATTTGATGAGTTAAAACATAAACTGCCGGTTCTGCCAAAATTGTTACAAATCCCAAAATAAAGGCAATAACTATGATATAAATTTTATTATCAAGCAAAACTAGATCATTACCAAGAATTGTACCAACATCCATAAATCCTGCATTTACTCCAATTAGGAATAATAACAATCCTATAAAAGCAAAAACAAAACCTGTTATTATTTTTCGAAGTTCCCTTTTATTTAATTTAAAATAGATTTTCTGTAAAACTAATAATATTACACTTAATGGTAAAATAGCCATTATACTTTCTGCTAAATAAGAAGGAATTATCGTTATAAAAGGGCCAATAATTGAATTTACATCAGAAACCTTTGGATTAAGCACTGCATGAAATTCTCCTGGATTTGAGAATATTGCTAAAAGCAATACCGACATAATTGCACCCGTTGAAGCAATTGCAACCAACCCAAAACTATCTTTTTCTGATGCATTACTATCCTTTTTTAACATTGATATTCCCACAGATAAGGACAAAATAAATGGTACTGCTAATATTCCGGTTGTTGATCCTGAGGCATCAAAAGCTATTGCTAAGAATTCACGAGAAGCAAATAGTGTAAGAGCAAAAATTATTAAATATAAAATAATTAGTATTTTGTATAAAGGAATATTATAGAAAATCCTTAAAAACCCCAGTGATAGCATAATTGCTAAACCTATTGAAACAATCATAAGTATGCTAATCCCTGATATTTGCCCGGAAGTAACCAAATTTACTTGATTTGCAAGAACCATCAAACCAGGTTCAGCTATAGAAATAAAAAAACCAAGTATTAACCCTGCTATTAAAACAAGCCATAACTTGTTCGTTTTTGCAAGTGATTTTCCAGTTAAACTTCCAAGCGGAGTAATTCCTATATCTACTCCTATTAAAAAAATAGTTAATCCAAATACCACAAACAAAGAACCAATAAGAAATCTAATGATTAAAATTGTATCCATGGGAACCACTGTAAAATTAAGTATTAGTACCAATACCGTAATTGGGAGGACTGAAAACAAAACTTCTTTAAATTTTGAAACAATTACATTCAAAACAATCACCCTTTCTTAATCAAGCTATACATCTATGATGTAAACATTTATTCATTAAATAGTCAATCTGAATTTAAATAACCTTAAAATCTAATTTTCACCATTTGCTTCGTTGTAAGGCCATTTTGTATTTTCATATGGAAAAATCTTGCATGATTAGCATGATTTTTATCCATATGGTTGAGAATATTAATTTCCTATCACACAGTTAGCAAGCCACGGAAGCCTCTGCCGCTATAATAAGATTCAGCACCATTGTGATAGATAAAGACAGTATCGTAGCGACGATCTCCAAAAATAGCTCCACCGAGTTTTCTTATGTTATCAGGTGTTTTTATCCAACTAGATGTTTTTGTGTCAAAATTCCCAAATTTTTGCAAAAACCGATATTGTTCTTCCGTTAAAAGCTCAATACCCATAGCCTCTGCCATATCAATAATGTTATTTTCTGGTTTGTTTTTTTTCCTTGAATCTTGAGCTTCAAAATCATAACAAAGACTTCTACGACCTTTAGGACTTTCTTCAGAACAATCAAAAAAGATGAAATTTTCTACCGTTTTATCAAGGCTAACAACATCTGGCTCACCCCCTGTTCGTTCCATTTCAAATAAGGACTTCAATTTTTTATTGTTCTTGATTATCTTATTTTTTACCTCTTCCCATTCAATACCTTCATGGCGAACCATATTTTTCTCAAAACGTGTTTTTAATGTTTCCAGTAGTTGATTTCGTATTTTTAGCGAAATAGAATTTTTTCCTTCATTCATAACAGTACTCCTAGAGTATATTAAGTTTCCTCTGATTATTCATTTTCCCTATATTTTCTTTAGCCCTGAATCTAACAATTTTCTTAATCAATTCAAATGGTATTTGTCCATTAATTGGAAACTGTACCGATCCTTTTGCGTTTTTATAAATAGACAATTCATCTTTAAAAGCTTCCATGCCTGATGGTGCCGGATAAAAACCAATATGCTTTTTAAACGCTGCAAAATGTACTAAATTACCATACAAATAGAATGTAGGAATTTGATAACTTATCTTTTCTTCAGCTTCAGGAGCAGCTTCCTTTATAACTTTTCTCAGTTTACAAAGAATTCCTTGAACCTCTTCTGGAAATTGTAAAATGTATTCATCTACAGTTTTAAATTTATCTTTCTCCATATTTTTTCTTTGCTAATTCATCAATAAGTTTATCCAAGTAGCGAACATGTCTCATTAACCCTTCTTCAACACGTACATTATAAAATTTTGGCTGTTTTCAACCTTGTTGGCTATCCTCTCTCAATCGAACACATAGTATTCATTGTCTGCATCAACATTATATCTTGTAACTGAATAGAAAAGGGTTTTATATTCGACGCAGTCGCTACCATAACTTTTTTCATAGCAAAATCTTGGTGGCTGATCAAAATTCTTAACCCCCAAATAATCAAGACCACACAGACACAGAAATATTATGATAAAACAAGCAACAGAGCAAGCAAGCCTTGGGAGGATTTTCGTAATTTTCAGTGCAGGGCAAAGTTTATATATCGCAACGGAAAATATAACGCAGCCGAAAAAAGAATAAATGCTGCCCCAACTGCTGTCAGTCGGAAAAATAGCAAACGCACTAATAATAATAAATAATCCGAAAACAGCTAAGATACCTCCTATTATTTGATGTAACTTACGGTTTTCAATTTTTTTACCTATATCTCCATATTCTGCAACTTTAACTAAAGTATCCTTTACTTCACTATCCATCTTCTCACCTTTCCTTTCACCATCAATGATTTCACGAATGTCTACGTCATAAAAATCCGCCAGCTCAACAAGAATGCTCAAGTCAGGCATATTACTTCCATTTTCCCATCTGGAAATTGTTCTGCTTGCAACATTAAATTTTTCAGCTAGCTGTTCCTGAGTTAATCCTTTTTCTTTGCGCAGTAGTCTCAGAAAGCTTCCGATTTCCACCTGATTCATTTTTGACCTCCTCTAAACTTAATGATAATGCTTTTTTATGGTTAATTACACGACACAAAGTGAGAAAAACCGTTATTTAATGAACTAGACATGAATTGTCCTACTTCTTTTCTCTATTTCACAAATTTCAGTTTGGCTATTTCTTCTTAGACCAATCGAAATTCACTTTCTGTAATAATCTTTCATTTGATAAGCGAATTCTTGCGTCACAGAATCAAGCATGGAATTTCGCCCTTCACAGATGCAATATCGATGACCACATTAGCAAGCCGCAATTGGCTTAAATCAGCGCTGCAAGGCTATAAAACTGCTTGTTTTCATTTGTAATCACCCTACAATAGATAGATCTTTTTTGTCTTTTCTTCTAAAGCTTACATTTAGTCTTTCAAATTAGGTTTCTTCTCTTTACAGCAATACAACCATCTCAACATGGAACGCAAGCTTCATATGAATGTTTACACCCCTAAATCTACATTTTTTTATTGACAATTACATGCTAAATACTGCAAATGATTCAAGCTGTATATTTCGTTAGAATCTTATTTTCTACAATTTTCGATTTTTTATTTCTTAACCCTTTCCAATAACAACACAGCCTCAACATGCATTATATCAGTGATATTGATGTCGCTTAAAGCTGTAGTTCTTTGACAGTAGACTTCATTTTATATAAGTCTTGTTAATTCTATAAACTTATTTCATTAATTATACTGCAATTAAAACAACCATGGCTCAACTTCATAGTCAACTAAGTTCCTTATTCGTTTTTCAATATCTTCACTAGATGGAGGAGACTCAAC
>JBAYZQ010000044.1:0-13574 GCA_041672385.1 Sphaerochaetaceae bacterium
ATTCTGGAGTAGCGGGAACACTATCTTCATTTCCATCAACTCCCATAGGACCAACACCAGTTTCAAAAATACCAATATGACAATGAGCATCAATTAAACCAGGAAGAACAAGAGCTCCTTTTAGATTAATTATATTACCATCATCCAAAGAAAGATTTTCTCCCACTTTTAGTATTTGGCTTCCTTCTATTATAATATCTAAAGGTTTTATTTTTCCTTTTCCTGTAAAGACCAATCCATTTTTTAAAAGTGTTTTATTCATAATTCTCCATCCTATTTTTAATACTTTTCTGCAAATCCTCAATAAATCCTACTTCAAAAGGAGATTTCAATCCAGCTTTTTCTACAGTTTCTGTAAATGAATATTTTCCACTATTATGAATAAATTCAAGATAAGTATTCCATGCTAATTCATGATCGTTTTCATCGAGCATCCAAAATTGCAAAGCAACAGTTTGGGCAAGAACATAATCAATATAATAAAAAGGCCATTTCATAACATGCATTTGTCGTTGCCAAATTCTTCCCTCATCTGAAAACAAATCCTTTTCATAATTTCTCCAAGGTAAAAATCTCTTTTCCAATTCTTTCCAAACTTCTCTTCTCTTATCACAAGAATAATCGGGATTATCATAAACAATAGTTTGAAATTCGTTTATGGCCGTTCCATAAGGAATAAAAGAAATCGCATTTTTCAGATGATTATATTTGTAATTATCTAGAGTCTCTTCTTTTACAATCTCCCCTAAGTAAGGCCAAACAAAAAATTCCATGCTCATTGAATGAGTTTCGCAAACATCACTAGAAGCATCAACAGCATCTTTCAAAGGCTCACCTCTATGAAGAAAAGAATTAAGGCCATGACCACATTCATGAGCAAAAGTCCGAACAGCTCCTTGAGTTGAATTATAGGTTTCAAAAATATAAGGGAAACTATAAAACCCTAAATAATTAGAGTATCCTCCATTAATTTTTCCTGGCCTTAAATCAAGATCATAAGATTCCTTTGCCAATAGTTCATCATAAAACACTTTTGTTTCTGGACTGAGTTTTGTAAATATTTTTTTAAAAGCTTTTAAAGGGTTTTCTTTGATTTCAACATCTTTATTAGGCTCAAAATTTTCATCATAAACATAGATTTTTTCCAAATTCATTTTTTTTGCTTGGTTTTTATAAATCTGATTTACTAAAGGTACAAGTTTATCTTCAACTTCTTTTGTGAAATTATTAATTTCTTTCCTTTTATATCCGGTTCTACCTCTAAGGCAATAACAAAAATCAGTATAGCTTTCAAAATTCATTTTATGAGCAATTTTATTTCTACGCTTCATCATTTCATCAAAAAGATAATCAAATTTTGGACCATTCTTTTTCATGACTGTTTCAACAAGAATGTTATACTTTTTCCTAATTTCTCTATCTTTCGAATTACCCAACTTTGAAGCTTCACTAACTGAAAGTCTTTTCCCCGAATCAATAACTTCAATTTGAGAAATAGTATTTGAAAATTCTTGCGAAAACTCATTTTCTTCTTTCATAAGATTTTCTATTTTTTTATCCATAGTTTGACTGGAAAGTTCAAGGCGATTAAAAAATTCTTGCCCCATCAATTCTTCTAACTTCTTTCTAAAGGGAGATTCAAGCATAGCCATATTTTTTTCTTGTATTAAAAGAGCAAAAAGAGGCTTTACTTCATTAAAGAAGATTTCTTCTTCTTGAAAAAATTTATTTCGAGTATCTCCAGTATTACCAGCTTCAGAAATAGTTGCATAAGAAGTAAAAACTGTTTGAAGATGATCAATTTCAATTAAATTAAAATAGGCTTCTTGAAAAGATTCTGCTGCCTTAAAATTTTCAACTTTATTTTTATAATCCTTCTCAAACTCCTTAAAATTTAATCTATAATAAGGTATTTCTTTGAATTTCATTTCTTTCCCTCCTAGAATGCACTACGCATTATCTTTTTTAAATCCGCTTCTGAGGCAAATGGCAAGAATTTAAGCGTATTATGTGTTTCCATTAGAATAAGGTTTTCTTCTTTAACTCCCAATTTTCTAAGACTTGTTTCCATTGAAAAATGACTTATAAAATCTCTCATGAGATTAGGTAATTTACTTGCTGCTACTTCATCACTAACACTATTTAGTTCACTATCAAAAAGTCTAGAAACCTGAGCACATTTTTCGGGTGTAATATTAATTTGATATTCCAAGAAACCTGGATAGAGACAAATTAAAGCCTGTCCATGGGCAATATTGGGAGCTATGCCTCCAATAATTTCACTTAGAGGATGAGGAATAGTAGCTGCTGCATTAGCTAAAGAAATTCCCGCAAACATTTCGGCTTGGCTTAAAAGATCTCTGTACTCTTCATTTTCTGGATAATCTAATACTTTTAAAAGAGTATTAATAATTAATTCCATAGCCTTTAATCCAATTGTTTGAGTGTATATACTCGCTTCTTTCCTTACGAAGCTCTCAAAAGCATGACAGAAAGCATCGAACCCTGTAATGCAAGTTAATTTTCTTGGAAGTGTCTGGGTCAACTGACTGTCTATAATACATTCAAGAGGAAAGACCTTATCATGAAAAATACAAAGTTTTTCTTTGGTATTTTCATCTGATATAATCATAGCTTGAGTTAGTTCACTACCTGTACCACTAGTTGTTGGAATACTGATTAAAGGAAGTATCTTTTTACTGATAGGTTTATATTCTTTGAAAGGACTATCGTATTTCCCATAAACATCTTTCCATTTAATTTTATCCAAACCATGAAAAAGAGAAATTGCCTTTGCAGTATCAATTGAAGACCCTCCACCAAGAGCAATAATGACTTCAACTTTCTCTTTTTTAACTATTTCAATCCCTCTTTCAATGCTTTGAACCGTAGGGTTAGGAACAGCACCATCAAAATGAATTACTTTCATTCTTGCCTTTTCAAGAATATCAATAGCCCTATTAAAAAGAGGTTGAAGAACTTTTTCGTTTTTTGTAGTAGTTACAAGCATGCAAATATTTCCATATTTTGCAGCTATTTCTCCAACATCATCAAGCCGTCCCGCACCAAAATGGATTCTAGTAGGACAATAAAAATTAAAATTTTCCATTAGTAAACCTTCTTCCCTTTTAAATAAACTTCTCTATTTTTGTTAATATTATTCATTTCTTCCAATATTGAGCCATCAACTACTACAAATGAAGCTTCTTTACCTTTTTCTATATAACCTAAATTATCCAAATTAAGTAATTCGGCACCATTACTTGTAGCTATTCTAAGAACATCTAAATTATCTATTCCTGCCTTACTCATAAGTATCAGTTCATAACAAGAACCAAAATAAGGATCAAAAGGAGCTCCTGCATCGGTTCCCATTGCTACTTTAACACCTTTTTCTACACATTTTCTTAACATAGAATTATGTTGAGCAATAACAGCTTTACTTTTTTGATGGTCGGGATTATTAGGTTCCTGTTTGATTCCTTCAATAGTTGCATGATAGGGAGCACTTAAAGTGGGAACAAGAAAAGTTCCTAGACTTTTCATTGTATCCATGGTTTCTTCATCCATAAACACTCCATGTTCAATTGAATCTACTCCGCATTCAGTGCAATCCTTTATTGCTGTAGCTCCATGGGTATGAACAGCAACTTTCTTGCCTCTCTTATGTGCTTCTCTAACAACAGCTGAAATTTCATCTCTTGTTAATTCAGGTGGACCCTGTTCCTCTCCGGGAGAATTTACTCCACCTGTGGCCATTATCTTGACCACTGAAGCCCCATCTTTAATTACCTGTCTAGTTCCCTTTGAAAATTCATCCACACCATCACATTCTAAAGACATTTCCCAGCCATGACCACCAGTAGCACTAAGGGATCTACCACAAGCTATTAATTTTGGATAGTATTTTAGACTCCCATTTTTTTGTGCTTTTTCTATTCCAATTGATAAACTATTTAATGCTCCTAAATCCCTACAAGCAACTACTCCAGAACGAAGTAAATCTTGTAAATTATCTAAAGCTTTTACAGTCAACTCAGCATTCATAGCATCCATACAAGCAATATTTCCTTCTTTCTCGCTTGGAAAAACATGTACATGGCAATCAATTAAACCCGGAATAACTGATTTGTCTCCTAAATCTATAATCTCATTGTCTTCGTAAGGCATCTCATTAATATTGCCTACCCAGAGAAATTTTTCATTTTCTATTGCAAAAGCACAATCGGTCCTCATTTCTTTTCCATCAAATAAATTTTTTACTTTGTAAATTTTCATTTATTTATCTTCCTTTGTTAAGTTTAAATTTTCATTCAAAAGCTTGGTACCCTTTAAAACAAATAAACCATTTTTCATGATTAATATTTTTTCTCCTGTTTTTGTTTCTCCATAAAGTTTTTTTATCTCACCATAGGGAAGGGTTATATCAGTATGAAAATTTAAATAATTACCTTTCTTTGTTTCTTCGTTATAGCGAGCAATCATTTCTTTAGAAGTATAAAGATCAAAAACAGAACTTTTTTCCCCTCTAGCAAAACAAGGGTCACCAACTGCGATATGAGGTCCCATTTTCTCCAAAAGTAGAATTGGCATCCGAAATAGAATGTCATACTTCCTCGATACACTATAAGCTAAAGTATTAGTTCCAATGGCAGCTTCTCCAATAGTAACGTCTTTTTTCCCTTGAAGAAGTTCTTGTTTTACATACTCTTCATTTTCTTTTTCATTCTCAAAATTCTTACAGGTGGATTTTACTATTTTCCCATCTTCAAAATCTAATTCAAGTTTTTCATAGGGAACATTATTAAGATAAATCTTTTCTATGTAAAGTTTACCTCTTGTTCCTTTTAATTCTGGAGTGGTAAAAAGCTCTCCATAAGGAACATTCAAATCTCCTCCACAATTAAGGAACAAAGTTTCTTTTTGGGGATTTTTCAATTCAGGAAGTTTTATAGTAAGATTGGTTTTATTGTTTTTTCTACCTTCAATATGTAAAAACTGACATTTATCAAGCTCATCAATAATTACTTTTTGTACTTGCTCAAAAGGATAAGAATCTTGCAAATTTATTTGACAAAAACTTTCAAATATTTCTTCAAAATCAAGACCTATGTTTTTTTCTGGAAAAGTGATTGAACAGAAAGAAATAGTATCAGGTTTAATAATACTTGCTTCAAGTCTACGCTTTTCGTTATACATTTCAAGATAGGCATTTAATATTTTTTCTTCCGGTTTAAAAGCAAAACTAGACGAAGCAACTTGTTCAAGCTTTTTCCCAAACTGAGCAATCTTTACATAACCGCAAATTTGACCTTCTTCTTGAATTAGGTTAAACATAGTATTTTTATAGGCTTTTAAATCTTCTTGATAACATTTCTCATCTGTATATGCCATAGTATCCAATTTATGCTCTGCTATAAATTTTGGATTAATACTTGAAGAAGAAGGTTTATAAAGAATAACAAAAAAACCTTTTTCTCTAAATTTGTTAACCACAGCTTTTGCTAATCTTTCTTGTCCAATAGAATAAATCATCCTAATAAAATTTCTATTTCCAATCTCTCTACTTTGACTTATAAAGCCATGAAAGAAACTGACAACTATATGAGTTGCTAAGGAATCAATAAGCTCTTCAGAAAGTTGAGAGTAAAACTCATACATTTTAATATCATCTGGAGAAATTATTGTTCCGTAACCACACATCCATTTAAGATTATCTTTTTGAGAATTCATAAGAATATTATAAAATGCATTATCAGGATCCATTAGCTCTTTTTCTTTGGTTCCTGAAACATAATCAAGTTGTTCAAGATAAGTTAGATTAAGAACGGCCTGTAGTCTTTTTCTATCTTTATTCCTACTAAAATCCTTCAAAGCTCTTAAAATTCCTTGTTTATTCCAAACAAATAAAGGTCTTTGAAGATAAGCACTAGTTAAGGACTCACATAACCAAACATAAATAACGCTAAGCAAATCCACTTCACTATAACCAAGTGATTTTAAATAATCAGGAGAAGCAAAGGATTTTTCATATCCTTCTCCTTGGAAATCAAAAAGTTGCTTGTTACTTTCAAAGTTAAGATATTCACTAATATCTTGTCTTATGATTTGTGATTCCATTAAAATTTTTTCGCAGGCTTTATAAAACCTTTCCATTGTTTTTTCTCCTGTATATTAATTCATAAATCTCAGTTGCTATAAAACTAAAAAACCAGCTAATAGGAATTGCATAACATATACCAATAAAGCCAATTCTCTTAGTCAAAATAATTGCTAAAGGAATTCTTACAATCCACATCGAACTCATTTGCACCATCATGGTAACAAAAGTTTTTCCTTTACCATTTAAAATTCCGTGTACCACTGAAAAATAACAGGCCAGTGGATACATAATACTTAGTAATTCAATATATTTAGCCCCATAATAAATTACTATTTTCTCGTCATTAGATACAAAAAGAGAAACTATTTCTTCTCTATAACTACGTAAAAGAAAACAAAGAATTAATCCCATGATAATGGAAAAAATTCGTGCCCTTATTGAAGCTTCCCTAACTCTTTTAACTTTCCCAGCCCCTAAATTTTGACTTACTATCGTTGTCAAAGCAAATCCAAGTGAAACAGCAGGTAAACCTGCAAAAGAATCAACTTTCATACCAATTAAATAAGCGCTAATACTATCAGTATCTTTGAGACTATTGACAACAATCTGAATTACCAATAAAGCAATAGCACTTGAAGCTTGTTGCATTCCTGATGGAATACCTAATCTCAAGCCTTCTTTAAAGAAAGAAATACAAATATTTTCTTTTTTCAAATGAATTCTTAATTCTTTTTTTACCTTTGGTAAGTGCATGAAACACAAAAAAAAAGAAAACCCTTGTGATATCACAGTTGCAAAAGCTGCACCTGCAACTCCCATCTTAAAGACACAAACAAAAAGTAAATCAAGAAAAATATTCAAAACTGAAGCTATTCCAAGAAAAATCAAAGGGCTAAAAGCATCTCCTGTACTGCGAATAATACCATTCAAAGTATTATATCCAGCAATTCCTAAGATTCCAAAAAAATAAACCTTTAAATAAATTTCAGCCATTGGAATCAACTCTGGAGGGGTTTTCATTAAGTAAAGTAATTTGGGTGCCAAGATAAATCCAAAAATTCCAATAATTAAAGCTACAGACATTATCAATAAAAACATGGTATTTGCTATTATTCCTGCTTTATTGAAATCCATACCACCAATTTCTTTTGCAATTAGAATTTCTGTCGCTATGTCCAATCCAATTAGTATTGCAATAAGAATATTGATTATTGAACCACAATTTCCAACTGCAGCCAAAGCTTCCTTTCCGATAAAATTACCTACGATGATTGAATCAACAAAATTATAAAGCTGTTGAAGCAAATTCCCAGCAAAAATGGGTAAAGTAAACATTACCATTTGCCTTGTTAAATTTCCTTTTGTTAAATCCCTCATTGCTTCCTCATATACTTGAGAGAAACCGGGAAACCCCGGAATCTCTCAGTTTCATCCTAATATTTACTTAAGTACAATATGTTTAAAGTCATAAGGAATACACAATGGGTACATTCTAAATCCTTCAACTCTATCTGAAAGAACATAATTAGTTATACTTCCAACCTGTGGGATATAAACAAAATTTTCACAAACCATTTTCTCAACTTCTTTTAATAAAGCAAGTCTCTTATCTCCAAAATTTGAAAGCATTTCTTCATACAAACTTCTGAATTCTGGGTTATTCCATTTATTCTCTGTATATACAAAATCAAGCATTCCTTCTGGATCAAAAGTGGTAGCATTACGTCCTCCACCTACAACACACTGGAAAGTACAATTAATCAATAGTGGTAGCAAGGTTCCAATATCAAGTGGAAGTACTGTTATGTTTAGTCCAAGATTTTGTTTCCACATTGCTTGAATTGCCTCCGCTTGTGTAATAGAACCAGGGCTATTGATACATTGAACTACAGTTCCTTTTTCCATATCTGTAGCTGTTTTTCCGAGAGCTTTAAGTCCTTTAGCAAGTAAATCTTTTGCTCTTGAAATAGCACCTTCTTTTCCTGCAGAATAAGTTTTTCCATCGAAAGTTCCTCCAGGGAAATTATTCATATCAAATACTAATGGCCCTTGTTGCTCTGCAAAATCACCACCAGCTTCACCCCTCATTCCATAAGGAACAAGACTATAAGCAGCAACTTCAGGTTGTTTCATTATTTGTGAAGCATAAGCTTGTCTGTCAAAAGCCAATGATAAAGCTTCTCTTATGTCTTTGTTTTGGAAGAAATTAAACGCTACTCCATCTATTTTTTCATTTGGATTGAACTCAATAAATTGAACTCTAAGTAGTTCCATAGATTGAGAAGTAGGGTATTTATCAGAATTAGCAACTTCTTGACTGATAGTTGTAAAATCAAGCATTCCTGTATCGAACAAACTTAATTGTGTGTTTGCATCTTGAACAATACTAACAAACACCTCATCAAGTGCCACATTTGCTTCATCCCAATAATTTTCATTCTTAGTCAAAGTCAAAGAAGCGTTATGATCCCAAGATGATAGACAGAAAGGACCAGATGCAACAACCTTATCGAAATCTGTACCATACATTTCTCCAAATTTTTCACCAGCTTCTTTTTGTATTGGAGACCAACCTGGAGATTTCAAATAATCACAGAAAAAATCACATGGGAGATTTAAGGTAAATTGTACTGTATAATCATCAACAGCTTTTACCCCTAAATTAGATAATGGAAGATCTGCGATTGGAGTTTCATCCTCAGCTTCTGTCAAGCTAGTATAAATCTCACGAGCATTTTTAATCATAAAATAATCGTCAACTTTTTTTGAACCTAAAGCTGGATCAATTCCTCTTTGAAAAGAATAAACAACATCTTCAGCTGTTACAGGAGTACCATCTTGCCATTTAGCATTTTTTCTAAGATAAAAAGTCCAGACTGTAAAATCTTCATTATGGTCAAATTTTGTAGCTAAACCTTCTTCGTATTCTCTTCCACCTTCTCCAGCAATACGGATTAATGGTTCATGAATTGCACCAATAATTGTTGATGCTGTATCATCTCTGTACTGAGCAGGATCTAGAATCGTTGGTTCCCCTTTAATCATTGTATTAAAAACTTGATTATTCGAAACCTCTTTTTCGCCATTAGCAAAAGCTAAAGTTGTTACCATAAACATTACCAATAAAATGGTTAATAATGTTTTAGATTTCCTCATTTTTTACCTTCCTTTTTTTTATTTTCAACAAATTGTTGTGCAAAATGACAAGTACAATAATGACCAGGGCCAACCTGTACTACGGGTGGTTCTTGTTTCCAGCATATTTCTTTGGAATATTTACATCTCATACAGAATTTACAGCCTTCTGGTAAATCAATAGGAGAGGGAACATCACCTTCAAGTAAAATCCTTTTTCTTTGTTTTTCCTTATCAGGATCAGGAACAGGAATAGCTGAAAAAAGTGCTTGGGTATAGGGATGGATACTGTTGTGATATATTTCACTACTTGGTCCAAATTCCATTTGACTTCCTAAATACATAACAAGAATATTTTTTGATATATATCGAACCATAGAAAGATCATGAGCAATAAATAAATATGTAAAACCTTTTTCTTTTTGAAGTTCAATTAGTAAATTCATTACTTGTGCTTGAATTGACACATCTAATGCACTTATTGGTTCATCACAAATAATAATTTTTGGATTCATACTTAGAGCTCTTGCAATACCAATCCTTTGTCTTTGACCTCCAGAAAATTCATGAGGAAACCTGTTGGCGTGTTCTTCATTCAATCCAACAATTTTAAGTAAATCATTGATTTTTTCATGGGTTTCTTTTTTATTGTAGATCTTATGATATTCAAGACCTTCTCCAATAATTTCCCTTACAGTCATTCTTGGATTAAGGCTTGCAAAGGGATCTTGAAAAACCATTTGAATATTCCTACAAAGTTTCTGTTTAGCCTGCTTATCTTTTGTGTCTATTTCTTTTCCTTCAAGAAAAATCTTACCTGAAGTTGGTTGATAAACATTAAAAATAGTTCTTCCCAAGGTGGTTTTACCACAACCAGATTCTCCAACAATACCTAAGGTCTCACCTTCATTTACTGAAAAACTAATTTTATCAACAGCTTTCAAGTTTTTTTTATGTCCAGCTTTAAAAAATTTAGATAAGTTTTCTACTCTTAGAATTTCGTTCGACATAAACAAACCTCCTTTTTTGTAATAGGATTTTTTACTGCAGAACTTAATTCGTGGTATAACCAGCAGTTAACTTTATGATTATCTATCTTAAATTCTTCTGGATATTGCAATCTGCAAATTTTCATTGCATAAGGGCATCTAGCAGCAAAGGGACAACCTTTAGGAGGATTAAACAAATCTGGAGGAGTTCCAGGGATTGGAGTAAGCTTTACACTACAATCAGCATCAATAGGTGGGATAGATTGAAGAATTCCCCAAGTATAAGGATGAAAAGGATTATAGAAAATGTCTCGATTATCACCAAATTCCATTATCTTACCAGCATACATTACAGCTATTTCATCAGCTATATTGGCAACTACTCCAAGGTCATGTGTAATCATAATTATTGCAGTATTAAACTTAAGTTGAATCTTCTTTATTAACTCCAAGATTTGGGCCTGCAAAGTAACATCCAAGGCTGTAGTAGGCTCATCTGCAATCAAAAGTTTGGGATTAACAGACATTGCAAGAGCAATCATTACTCTTTGTCTCATTCCGCCTGAAAACTGATGAGGATAATAATTGAACCTTTTTTCTGGATTTGAAATTCCCATATTTTTCAAAGATTCTATAGCTGTTTGTTTTGCTTCTTTCTTATTGATATTTGGATTAGCAATTCTAATTCCTTCAGTAATTTGTTTTCCAATTTTCATAGTAGGATTCAAACTAGTCATAGGATCTTGAAAGATCATTCTAACTTCTTCCGCTCTTATTCTATGGATTTCCTTTTGAGAAAGACTTAAAATATCTTTTCCATCAAAAGTAATTTTTCCACCTTTGTAAAATCCATTATTATCTGGGTTAAGTTTAACAATTGATTTGGCAGTTACACTTTTTCCACAACCACTTTCGCCTACTAAGCCTAAAGTTTTACCTTTTTTTAGATTAAAACTTACACCACGAACAGCTTGTACTTCACCAGCATAGGTAGAAAAAGAAAACCTTAAATCTTCTACACTTAAAACTTTTTCTTGATCTCCCATAACTAACTCCTAAATCTTGGGTCTAGAGCATCTCTAAGACCATCACCAATTAAATTAAAGCTTAACATGGTTATACATATCAAAAGAGAAGGAAACAAAAGTTGATAAGGGTATAACATGAAAACATTGGCACCATTTGAACTAAGATTTCCCCAACTAGCCAGTGGTAAAGGTAACCCTAATCCAATGTAGCTAAGAAAAGCTTCAGCAAATATTGCTCCAGGAACTGCAAAGGCTAAACTAGTAATAATTGGACTCATTGCATTTGGTACTAAATGTTTAAAAATTATCCAAAATTTCCCCGTTCCAAGACCTTGGCTTGCCATAACATACTCAGATTCCTTTATCTGAAAAACCTGACCTCTAAAAAGTCTAGCCATTCCTATCCATCCCGTTAAAGAAAAAGCGATACATATTGGTACAATTCCTGGTTTCATTATCAAAATAAGAAGAGTAACCCATAAAAGCTGAGGTATTGCTGCTATTATTTCACAAAACCTCATCATAATATTATCAACTTTTCCACCAATAAAACCTGATAGTCCACCATATATAATCCCAATTGTCGCATTGACAAAAGCTGTTAAAAATCCAATAAAAAGGCTTACTCTTGCACCTTCCCAACATCTAGTCCAAAGGTCTCTTCCTAAAACATCCGTACCAAACCAATGAGCTTTTGAAGGTCCAATATTACTTAAATTATAATCTGTTTGATCATATGCATAAGAAGAAAAAACTGGAGCAAAAATAGCAAGTATTATTACTAAAGCTAATAAAATAACTGCCATCCTTACAACTTTATTTTTCCAAAATCTTATTCCTGCATCTTTCCAATAACTAAGTGAAGGCCTTTCAATTCTATCAGCGTCATTATGATTAATTATATCTTTTTCAAATAATGATTTATCTAATTCCATCCATCAACTCCCTTACTTTGATACTCGAATTCTCGGGTCTACTACCCCATAAAGGATATCCACTAAGAAATACATCAAAACTGTAATAAAACTAAATAAAATTGTTAGTCCCATAATCATGGTGTAATCAGAACCCTGAATGGCACTAATCATCGATTGTCCAATACCAGGAATACCAAAAATCTTTTCTATTACAAAGTTTCCAGTTAATACCCCTCCTAACATTGGTCCAAAGGAGGTAACCAAAGGAAGAATACTGTTCCTTAAAACATGTTTAACAATAATTGCCTTTCCTGTAAGTCCTTTACTTTTAGCGGTAATAATGTAGTCTTGTCCCATTACATCCAACATACTTGCTCTTAACATTCTGGCATAAAACGCTATATTACCCATACTTGCTGCCATAATTGGAAGAATCAAATATTTTGTACCACGGTATCCTGCCGCGGGTAGCCATTTTAGGTTTACTGAAAAAAGCCGTTGAAACAAAGTTGCAAATACAAAATTTGGAATACTAACTCCCAAGATTGCAATTATTATTACAATGTAATCAAAAGTTTTACCATTTTTCACAGCAGCTATTATTCCAAAAATAACACCAATGAAAACACCAATCAATATTCCGCCCAAACCGATAACAGCTGAAACTGGCATAGTAGTTTTGACACTTTTGACAACGGACATCCCTTTAAACTTCATGCTAACTCCAAAATCACCATGAAGAATATTACCTAAGTAAATCAAATATCGCTCAAACAGTGGTTTATCAAGACCATACTTTTGTTCCAGTCCTTGCCTTACTACTGCAGGAGTATCCCTATCCAAAGCAAAAGGGTCTCCTGGAATTGAATTCATTAGGAAAAAAGTAATTGTTGTTATCATGAACAATGTTACTATCATCGCAAAAAAACGCTTAATTGAATATTTGAGCATGTTTTTGTCCTCTAAAGATCTTTTCGAGCTTTTTGTATTTCCGCTCTTAATTCCTGCACAGCAACTTTAACACCTTTTGGATTTTTAAATATGGCACTAGAAAAAACAACAGCATCAATATCTTCTTTCATTAATTCGCTCATATTATCAAGTCTCAAACCACCATCCACACATAATTCACAAGAAGGATTCTTTTCATTAATCAAAGCTCGAGCTTCCCTTACTAAAGAGATTGAACTTCTTCTCCACATCCAATCGCTATCATTTTTCCCAACTCCATGGGTTACTACATGTAATCTATCAAGATAATTTATTGATTCAGTTACAAAGCTTAAAGGAGTAAAACAACCTATGGTAAGACCAATTTTCATATTGTAATCTTTTAAATATTTCATAATGTAAGCTAAAGGAGCTCCAATGAAATTTTCAGCAGGAAGAATTAACATATCAG
>JBAYZQ010000045.1:0-13525 GCA_041672385.1 Sphaerochaetaceae bacterium
TGGTTCTTCAAGTCGAAATGCTAAATTCATACTTAATCAAATAGGACTGACAGAATATTTTGATACAATTGTTGATGGCTATGATATAAAAAATACAAAACCTGATCCTGAAGTTTTTCTTACTGCTTCGTCAAGACTTAATCTTAAACCTGAAAATTGCATGGTAATAGAAGATGCTCCCTCTGGAATTCAAGCAGCAAACAAAGGGAATTTTATATCAGTTTCAATTGGAAATGCAGTCCCTTTTGGAAAGGCAAATTATCATATAAATAATTTAAAAGAGATTCTTTTAATAATTTAAAACTATAATAAGGCCTTTGTTTTCTACCATATTAAAATAGACAAGGAATACAATTGAAATTCAATACTTTATACAGTAATATTTAGCTGACGTTTTTTATTCTTATTTAGACTTTTCAACTGTCGAGGGAGTTGTTAATGGAATATGGTTTTTTGAAGGTTGCTTCTGCAAATCCTAAAATTAAAGTTGCTTCTTGTTTTGAGAATGCTGAGAAAATTATCTTTCTTATAAAAGAAGCAGTAAAAGAAAAAGTTAGTTTGCTTGTCCTTCCGGAACTTTGTGTTACTGGTTACACTGCTGGGGATCTTTTTTTACAGAATACTTTGATTGCAAAAAGTGAAGAAGCTGTAAAGCAAATTATAAAAGAAGTTCCAAATAGTATTATCGTTTGTATTGGATGTCCCGTAAGTTTTAGGGGCAAACTCTTTAATTGCAGTTTAGTAATAAGTAATAGAACAATTCTTGGAATCGTTCCAAAAAAAAATATTCCAAATTATCAAGAATTTTATGAACTTAGATGGTTTACTCCTGCTCTGGAAAGAGCGCAGAAAATAATATTTGCAGGGCAAAAAACTTTACTAGGCTATAAAATGATTTTTTGTTGTAACGATTTTCCTTTGTTTCGTCTTGCAGTTGAACTATGTGAAGATGCCTGGGTAACTTTGCCTCCTAGTTCTTTTCATTCAGCAAATGGTGCTACGGTCATTGCCAATTTATCTGCAAGTGATGAACTTGCTGGTAAATCAACTTATAGAGATACTTTGCTTGGTGGTTTAACAGGAAGACAAGCCTCGGGATACATATATGCTAGTACCGGTGAAGGAGAGTCTACAAGTGATTTAGTATTTACTGGGTACAATATGATTTGGGAAGCAGGTACTCGTATTGCCCAATGTGAAAATTGTGCAGACAAGCTTTTAATTTCAGACTTAGACCTTGAGGCAATTGATCATGAGAGAAGACTTAGAAATACTTTTACTTGTGCAGAAGATTCTGATTATATTTATGTAAATTTTGATTTAAAAATTAGTGAGTCTACTTTAAATCGTTTTTATCCAAGGTTCCCCTTTGTTCCAGATGATGATAGTCTTCGATCAGAGAGATGTAGCCACATTACCAATCTTCAGGCCTTGGGGCTTAAGAGAAGATTAGAGCATATTGGTTGCAAAAAGGCCATTATAGGACTCAGTGGTGGCCTTGATTCTACTTTAGCTCTTCTTGTTACCCTAAAAGCTTTTAAAATGTTAAATTTGGATAATTTAGGAATAATTTGTGTGACAATGCCTTGCTTTGGAACTACAGAAAGGACTAAGGGTAATGCAGAGAGACTTGCAGAGGCTTATGGTTGTACCTTAAGAATAATTGATATTACTTCTGCTGTTTTGCAACACTTTAAAGATATAAATCATGATGAGAATCTTCAGGATGTTACCTATGAGAACTCTCAAGCTAGAGAAAGAACTCAAATACTTATGGACATTGCTAACCAAGAGAAGGGAATAGTAATTGGAACAGGGGATTTAAGTGAAATGGCTTTAGGCTGGGCGACTTACAATGGTGATCATATGTCCATGTACGGGGTTAACAGCGGGGTTCCAAAAACTTTGGTGAAAGTTCTTGTAAAAGAAATTAGCAAACAAGAGAAACCTAAAATTGCAAAAATTCTTGATGATATTTTGGACACTCCAATTAGTCCTGAATTAATTCCAGGAAAACAAGAGACTGAAAATCTTGTTGGCCCTTATGAACTACACGATTTCTTTATTTACCATGCTTTAAGATGGGGGTTAGGTCCTAAAAAGATTTATTATCTTTCTAAGTATGTTTTTAATGGAGTTTACACTGATGAAGTAATTTATAAATGGTTAAAAAGTTTTTATTATAGATTCTTTAGTCAACAGTATAAACGTTCTTGTATGCCCGATGGTCCTAAAGTTGGTTCAGTTGCTTTTTCACCAAGGGGAGACTTAAGAATGCCAAGTGATGCCTGTTCTCGTGATTGGATTAATGAACTAGAAGAAATACATTAGAAAATAAATTGTATCCTTTTTATATGAGTTTTGTTATACTTGTGAAATCGGTGTCTTAGTTAATGAGGTTTCCGAAAGAAAAAGCAAGGATAAAGTGTTTTATGAAAAGGAATCTTTTTGTATTTTTTTTAATTTTTATAATTCCAATAACTTTATTTGCTTCAAGGGGACCTCTAGATTTTACATTGGGTGTTTTAGCTCAATATAATGGTGAACTTGGGCAAATACAGGAACAAACTGAGAATGAAGATTATGAGGCTTTTACTGATCCTGGTAATTACCAGTTTGGACCGGAAGCGACAATGAAATTTTCATTACTTGAAATTTCTTCAGCAGTTCTTATGAGTAGGGATGAAAGTACTGATTATGATTGTTTTTTCAATGGTTTTGTTACAATAGGAGTAACATTGGATATTTTAGTTTGTAGATTAGGCTTGGGTTTGGGTCCTGACTTTTATTATGAAACAGCAACAAAAGATTTTAGATTTGGTCCAATGAATGATGTACAAAAGAATAAGATTATTCAAAAAAATAATCTTGATGAAAATGCAGAAAGTCTAAGTGCAGATGATTATGTTTTTTGGGATATGTTTATTACTTCTCCAGTAAATTTGAGATTAACTGCTGACTTTTTAGTTGGACCTTTAAATCTTGGATTTTCGGCTGTATTGCCGACCAATGTATCTCTTGAAATGGCAGATAGTTGGAAAGATTTATTTAGCAGCGAAAAAGACTGGGAAAGAATAAAAGTTGGTATTTCAATGGGATTCACAGTTTTTTAAAAATTTTTAAGGAAGCAAAAGAATAATGAAAAGGAAATTTCTTGTTATTATAGTTTTAATAGTTTTACCTGTAATGGTTTTTGCCGAAACACAATGGTTTGATATCAGTGTTGGGTTAAGTATGTTTAAAAAAGTTAGAGAAGTTTCAACATCTTTTGAGTTTAGTGATCTTGTGGACCTTGATTCTTATGACTATAAGGCAGAAATAAGAAATAAATTATTGTTTTTTGAATTTGATATGGTTGGATCTCCTTCAATAACTAGTAATGGATCTTTTCAATTTGAGGGATTATTTCTTTATGGTTTTACAGATGATATTTTTGATTTTGCAAGAATTAGTTTTTGTGTTGGTCCTGATTTTACTTATATTAACGATGGGACTAAATCGGAAATTATTGTTCAAGGAAACGTTATTGAAACCAATTCTTTAATCGATTTACTTTGTGCAAGTACTTATACTTTTAGAGCTGGTATTGATTTTATTTTGGGTCCTGTAATGAAAATTGGATTAGCTTATACCCTTCCTACTGAATTTTCTTTGAACTCAGGAGACCTCAATTTACTAGTTCCTAGCTATGAAAATTTAAAAGAAGGTAAAATAAGTCTTTCAATTTTGATGACTTTAGTATAATTAAAGAGTGGTTATCAAATTATTTTACTTTTTTTTATAAATTTTGTATCTTTTTTATTTACTGATTGTTTACTACTGTATAATGTTAAAAATAAGAAAGGAGAAAATATTATGAAGAAAATTTCAATGGTTTTATTAATCGTTTTATTGGTTACTGGTTTTGCTTTTGCAGGACGGGGACCAGTTGATGTAACTTTGGGTGTTTTAGCACAGTATAATGGAGAATTAGGGGATTTAGAAGCTGGTGAGTTTGATGGTTTTAAAGATGTTAATAACTATCAGTTTGGACCAGAAGTAAGAGTTAAATTTACACTTTTAGAACTTGATGCAGCTGGTTTGGTAAGTAAAGATGATGATGATGGATATATCTTTAATGGTTTCTTCACTGGTGGAGTTTCTCTTGATTTATTAATAGCTCGTGTAGCTTTTGGTATTGGTCCTGATATGTATTATGAAACTGCGACAAAAGATTTTAAATTCGGTCCTATGGATTCAATACAGAAAGATAAGATAGCTAGTCGTAATGAGATTATTGGTGGTGGTTCTGCTTTAACAGAAGATGATTATGATGCACTTGATATGTTACTAACATCTCCAATTAATCTTAGAGCAACAGTTGACTTTTTAGTTGGAAAGTTAACAGTTGGAGTTTCCGCAACCTTACCTACTAATTTCTCTTTAGATATGGCAGACCAGTGGGAAGATGCTATTCCAGATTCAGAAGATTTGAAAAGAGCTAAAATTGGTATTTCAATGGGAATTGCAATACTATAGTAGTTAGAATAATTTAATAATTAGGGTTTCTTGAATTTTTCAAGGAACCCTTTATTTTTTGGAAATTTTGTGGATAATAAATAGTATAAATGTTATAGTTGATATGCTTTAGGAGGTTTATCATGGCAGAGAAAGGCGGATTTGGGTCTGGTTTATTGAAGGCATTAATTCTTGCTGTGCTATCGTTTGCTGTTCTTTTTTTCCTATTTCCAAATATATCAGACCAAAATTTTGGTTACAGCTATAAAAATGGAGATTTAGGAATACGAAATAGACTTACAAATGAAGTTGTGCAAGGTATGAGAGATTCAGGAGCTAGCCAAGTAGAAATTGATGCTATTATTGAGAAGATTAAAGAAAATAGTGAAATTACTGTTAATAAACTGATGGAAGTAATTGATAGTCTTAATCTTAAAGATACAGGTAATCAAGTTCTAAGTAATATTTTTAAATTAGGTGATTAAATTTTCTACAAAGGAATAATATGAGAAAATTATATGTAATAGATGGGTATTCTCTAATCTACCGGTCTTATTTTGCTTTTATTTCAAGACCGTTTAAAGATAGCCAGAATAGAAATGTTTCTGCTGTATATGGTTTTTTCAGCACTCTTATGATGTTGCTTGATAGTAATGATATTGACTATCTAGTTGTAGCCTTTGACAGTAAAGGGCCAACTTTTCGTCATGAAATTTATCCCGAATATAAAGCTAATAGAAATCCAACTCCAGAAGATCTTCATCCTCAAATTCCAATTATTATGGATATTCTTGAGAAATCAGGTATTAAGTACTATGACAAACAGGAAATGGAAGCTGATGATATCATAGCAACTTTTAATAAAAGTGCTGAAGAACAGGGAATAGAGACAGTAATTATTACTAGTGATAAAGATCTCATGCAACTTGTAAATAAAGACACCTCTGTTTTAAGACCTTCTAAGAAGGGAGTAAAAGAATATCAGATGTGCAAGGAAGAACAGGTTATTGAAAGTTATGGAGTCAAACCTAGCCAAATCCTTGAATATCTCATTATGTTAGGTGATTCTTCTGACAATATTCCAGGAATAAAAGGAATAGGTGCTAAAACCGCTGCCAAACTTTTATCTGAATATGGAAGCCTAGAAGAGATTTACCAAAATTTAGAAAAACTTTCAAAAGGGTTAAGAAACAAATTTATTGAGGGAAAGGATGGTATTGAACTTTCAAGAAAATTGATTACTTTGAAAGATGATGTTTTTAAACCAAATGATATTGATTACAAAGAATATGAAATAAAAAAGATAAATTGGGATGATGCTGCTAGTAGTTTTCAAGCTATTGATTCAAAAAATCTTGTTTCACGAGCTCATAAGCTTGCTTTAAAACTAGGAAATAGTGTTTCTTCTTATCCAGAGGTTGAAGAAGAACCAAAAGTGAAAAAAAATAAAAGCCTTCAAATGGGACTCTTTGATGACGAGGAATTTTCTAAAGAAGAAGAACCAAAAATAATAATTCCAGTTTTAAAAAATAATTATGAAGCCATTACAACTGTTGAAGGACTTGTTAAAGCTTTAAATCGAGTGGAAAAAGGCACCATAATGGCTTTTGATTTAGAGACTACAAGCTTAGATGTTATGAATTGCAAAATAGTAGGATTCTCCTTTTGTTTTGATATAGACAAGGCTTGGTATGTTGTTTTACAAGCTGGTGGAACAACATATATGGATTGGGAAGAAGTAAAACCAATCCTAACTGACAAATTAGAAAAAGCCCAAATTGTCGGTCAAAACTTTAAATATGACTATAAAGTTCTAAAACGTTGGGGAATAACAATAGATAAAATATATTTTGATACTATGATAGCTGCTTGGATGTTGAATAGTTCCAGTGGTGTGTACAATATGGATGATCTTTCTAGTAGAGAATTAGGATATAAAACCGTTGAATTCCATGAGGTAGTTGAAAAAGGTAAAACTTTTGACTCAGTTCCTTTAGAAAAAGCAGTAAGATACGGAGCTGAAGACAGCCAGGTGACTTTTGCTTTGTATAAAAAATTTAAAGTCGAACTTGAAAAGAATAAATTAGATAATTTATTTTATTCCCTTGAAATGCCCCTAGTTAAGGTTCTTGGGAATTTGGAGCTTGAAGGAATAATACTAGATAAAAATAAGATTAATGAATTTGATGCACAAATTGTAAAAGAAATTGAAGAAGTTGAAAATAAAATTTTCAGTGAATGTGGTCAAACTTTTAATGTGAGTTCTCCAAAGCAATTACAAGAAATCTTATTTGTAACTAGAAATCTTTCTCCTGGAAGAAAAACAAAGTCTGGCTATTCTACAGATACAAAAGTTTTAACTGAGTTAGCTAGGAATAATGAAGATATTATTCCAAAACTTGTTCTTGAGTATAGATCTCTTGTAAAACTTAGAGGATATAGCAAAGGATTACCTTTACTAATCAATAAAAGAACCAAAAGGATTCATCCACAGTTTCTTCAAACTGGAACTGCAACAGGAAGACTATCTTGTAAGAATCCAAACCTTCAAAATATTCCAATAAGGACCGAGGAAGGAAGAAAAATTCGTGGATGTTTCATTCCCAAACCTGGATATACTTTTCTTTCAGCCGATTATGCACAGATAGAGCTTATGGTTCTAGCTCATTTCTCAAAAGATGAAAATCTTATTTCTTCTTTTAAAAACAAAGAGGATGTTCATAAAATGACTGCTGTTTTAATTTTTAATGAAAGTCCTGAAAATGTAACTCCTCAACAAAGAAGAATTGCTAAAACAATTAATTTTGGTGTTATGTACGGAATGTCAGCCTTCCGTTTATCCAATGAACTTGAAATTTCTAGAAAAGAAGCAAAAACCTTTATTGATTCTTACTTTGAAAGATATAAAGGTGTTAATAACTTTATTAATAAAACAAAAATTGATGCACAAGAAAATGGATTTGTTTCAACTTTATTAGGGCATGTTAGGAAAGTTGATGAAATAAGAAGTGCCAACAAAGTTGAACAGGCAGCAGGGGAGAGGATTGCTGTAAATACCATAATTCAAGGAACAGCCGCTGAAATCATGAAGAAAGCAATGATTGGAATTAGTGATAAATTTTTTAAGGAGAACCTTCAATCAAAAATGTTGCTTCAGGTTCACGATGAATTGATTTTTGAAGTGCTAGAAGAAGAAAAAGAACAAGTTGTAAAAATAGTCAAAGAAGAAATGGAAAATGCTATGAAGCTTTTAGTTCCTCTTAGATGTAGTATTGAATTTGGAAAAGACTGGGGAGATATGCACTAATGGTAATTGGTTTGACTGGGAAAACTTGCTCTGGCAAAGATTATATTAGCTCTTTAATGCAAAAAAAAGGGTTTTATATAATTGATTCTGACTTTATTTCCCATCAATCCCTAATAAAAGAAAAAGCTAAAGTAGTAAAGGCTTTTGGTAAAGAGATTCTTGACAGTGAGGGAAATCTTGACCGAAAAGTTCTTGGGGCTTTGGTTTTTTCAGATGAAAATAAACTTAAAAGACTAGAAGAAATACTTAAGGAAAATATTTTAAAAGAATGCAAAAATCAAATTAATAGTCATAGAAGTGAAATAGTTGTGTTAAATGCTCCATTGCTTCAGAGATATGAATTAGAAATATTTTGTGATTTAGCTTTGTTTGTCTATAGTCCTTTTATTACTAGATATTTAAGGGCAAAAAAAAGAGATGGGCTTTCTTTTTTAAGTTTTTATAAAAGAAATTTTAATCAAAAAGATATTAAATTGTCAAAACTTAGAAATAAAATGAGAGTTAAAGTCTTTTATAATTTTTCTAACCGTAATAAAATCAATCGACAGGTGAGTAAGTTCTGTGATAGAATGAAGAAAAATGAGGGAAGCGAAAATGGGAAAGAAGAGTAAAGTAGTTATATTGTTACTTTTAACAGTTGTTATAATTTATGCAATAGCGTTTGTTTTATTAATAAGACCATTGTTAGATGAAGCTGCTTCCAAAATCAATCCACCCACTCAAAATGTTGTACCTGTTGTTGTTAGTAAAACTCCTGAGACAGTTATTAAGAATGAAACGCTTCCCGCAATTAATGTTTCAGATGTAGTTGATTCTGTTCTTTCTTCAAAAGATCTTTCTGATGGACTTGGTCAAGAAATTGTGAATACTGTTCAAAACCAATTACCTTCACTTGTAGAAGAAAGTGTTAATAAAATTGTTGAGAATAAATTACCTAATATGGTAGAAGAAAGTGTAAATATAGCTGTTGAAAGAAAATTGTCTTCACTTGTAGATGAAAGTGTAAATAAAGCCATAGAGAAAAAGGTTCCATTAATAATAACAAATGTGTCTGATATTATTTTAAACGATATGAAAGCAATAATTCCTGAAGAGGTCGATAAATCTTGGGATTCTTATATTGATGCTCTTCTTCAAGATGAAAGATTTAAATTAATGGTTAAAGATGAAGTTACCCAATATGAAACAGGAATAATATCAAAAACGGTAGCAGAAGAAAGTGGAACTTCCATTGAATATGTTGATACTCTTATTAAGGAGTCTATAAAGGATGAATTTACTTCTCAAAAAAATGAAATTGTTGACCGAGTTATTGATCAGATTAAAAAAGAGGGATTAGGCAAAGTAGAAACTCCAACAGAAGTTGCTGCTGCAAAGAATACAAATGAAGTAGTAACAATGGAAAATGGAGAAACCTTTGAATTGGAAACAAAACCTTATATGGATAATTTAAATTATCTAAGTGCTGAAGAATATGAGAAGAAAAGAAAAGAACTGTTAAATAATACGGTAAATGATATTTTAAGTAATCTTAAAGATTAATCAAAGTTTGATTATTGTCGGCTACCTGTGTCTTTTAGGTGGCCTTTTTTTATTTATGGAAGGTGTTATGAAAATTATTGCTTGTGCAGATTTACATGTTGGAAGGATTCCATTTTCAATGAATGATGATTGTTTAAAAATTGCAGTGGAGAAAGCTTTAGTTGAAAAACCTGAAGTTTTTCTTATTGCTGGAGATTTAATTGATAATGAGAAGAACTTTTATAATTCATACTCTTCAGTTGTAAACAATTTAAAAAAACTTTCTGATAATAATATTAAAGTAATTATGGTAATTGGAAACCATGACTTTTCAATTTCTTCAAATATTCTTAAAGATAGCCCTTTAGTTACTATTATTGGTCAAAAAGAAGGTTGGGATTATTTTGATTATAAAAAAGTCCGCTTTATCGGTTGGTCGTTTCATAAAAGCCACTACAACGAAAACCCTCTAGAAAATTTTGATTCTTCTCTTCTTTCTTTCGATGGAGCAAAGATTGGTCTTTTGCATTGCGATTTGATATCTAAAACTCAAGAAAGTTTATATGCACCTGTTTATAAAGAACAATTAATGAGTACAAATATTAACTTATGGGTATTAGGGCACATTCATAAAAGTAGTGAAGAAAACTTATCCAACTATTTTTATTGCGGTTCTCCTTTACCCCTAGATGAATCAGAATTAGGACCTCATGGAATCTGGGAAATAGAAGTTGATTTTAATAGTAATTGTAGCTCAAAATTTATTGAAATAAGTCCAGTAAGAATTGAAAACTATAAATATCAATTAAATTATCCTAATCAACAAGGTGTGGATGAAGTTTTTAAAGCTGATTTAATTAAAAAAATTGAAGAATATGTTTATTCTTTAAAACTAAACTCCTGTATTCAAAGTCTTTATTTAAATATTCAATTTAGTGGAGTCTTAAATTCTCATTACTTTCTAGAAGACCTTCTGGGAATTGATAATGATAAATTTATAACTGCAGTAGGAGCTATTAACGTCTACCTTAGAAAATTTACCGATTTGACAACCATTGAGTTAGATTACAATACTCTTAAAGATACTTCAGGACCAATTGGGATTCTTGCTAGTAAAATCCTTGAAGTTAATAAAAGCGGTAAAATCCCTACCTCTTTATCCTCACAATTAAATCACGTTAATAATTCAGTAGCTTTTAAACCAATAGAAACGATGGAAGAAGAAGACGCTGTGGAAATTTATAAATCCTCTTTATCAAAAATTCTACGCCAAATGCTTATGAAGGAGGATGATAATGAGTAAAGTTATTGTTAAAAGCGTTAAAGTTGAAAAAGCTCCTGGCTTTAAAAGTTTAGAAGGACCTGAGCTTAAGAATTTTGAAAATGGCTTGAATATTATTTATGGAACTAATGGCTCAGGAAAGACTACTTTAAGCAAAGCTTTACAAGCGTCTCTTTGGGAAAACAAAGAAATTGAAAACTTTCAAGTTGAGACTGAAGCTAGCTTTGATAATGAAGATTGGAAAATTATCAGGAAAGGTAGCAATTTAGAACAGACAAATTTACAAACCAATCAAGTGGAAAAACTCTTTAATCGTAAAGATGAATATGCGGTGAATTACAATTTTTCAATAATTGATTTACTTGAAAGTAACGCTAACCTACTTAAGGAGAAAATCAATAAAGAATTAAATTTTGGAGTGGATTTTGATAATCTAAGAAAAAATTTGGACCTCTCAAGAAAAGAAAGACTTGGAGTTGTTGTAAGCAAAAATTATTATCAAATGAAAATAGATCTTGAAAAGGCAGAAGCAGAAATAAAAGAAGCTGAAACTTTACAACAGGATAGAGAAGAAATCAAAGAAAAAATACGACAATTAGGGACCAAGATTAAAGAATATGAAGATATTGAAACAAAAATTGACATAAAAGCTAAAATGCTTGAGAAGAAGAAATTAGAAGAAGAACTTGCAAATTATCCCCCATTTATGAACGAACTTTCAAAAGGGAATTTAAAAGTTTTTGAGGAGAAAGAAGAAAGTCTTTCTAAAAATAAAACCAAACTAAAAACAAAAGAAGACTTAATTTCTACTTGTGTTAAAGAACTTGAAAATACTCACTTTTTAGAAAGTAAAGTAGAAGAAGATGGCTATGACTTTTTCTTAAGCTCAAAAATAAATAAATTAGAAATTCTTAAAAATGCATATAATGAATGTAAAAAAGAACAAGAATTAAAAGAGAAAGAACTTAATAGATGGCTTGATAATAATAAGTTTTTTGTTGAAACTCTTCCCTTAAAAGATGGAACTCAGGCTTCTATAGCCTTGTTAACTACTCTTGAAAAAGACTATGAAAGGCGGGCTAATTTAAAAGAAGCAAGTAAACAATTAGTTGAAGCTTATAAAAACAAAGAAGAAGGTGATGAAGAAGAAATTGAAAAGACCTTTTCTTCAATAAAAGGAAAAGTTACTTCAAAGAATAAACCCTTGGTTTATACTCTTTACCTGCTTATCTTGAGTTTTGGACTTTTAGCAGCTTCTTTGAGTCCTTGGTTTTGTTTTGGCCTTGTTGCTTGTTTAATAGCTTTATTTATAATAAATCAAAAAAAAGTTGATTTTTTATCTCTTAAGGAAGAAATAATTAAGCTTACTGATTTAAAATTAAGTAAAGAAAAAAATGAGTTACTAGAAAAAGCCAGCGAAGCTTATGAAAAAAATACTCAAGCTTTGGAAGAATGGCTTAAAGAATGGGAAAAAACCTGTGGAGAACTTGGACTTAATACTATGAAAAGTACATTTTCTTCTTCTAAGTTTTATGACTATGGAAACGTTTTAAAACAAGGAATTGCCTTAAAAGAAGATTATGAAAAGAGCAAAGATGCTTTTAATCTTTCTCAAGAAAATTTTAAGACCTTTAAAACAGAAATCGGGCAAAAGTTAGAAATTAACTGTTTAGATTATGATTTTTTAACTCTTGAAGAAAAGTTAAATAAAGAAAAAGAAAGTTTTAAAAAATATCTTGAGCTAAAAAAAGGAAAAGAAAATTTAGAAAATGATATTATAAATCTAAATGAGGAAATTAAAGAGGATAGCAAAATTGTTGATGAATTTTGGAAAGAATTAAATTTAATGCCTAGCCAACGATATAAGATTGAAGAATATCGAGGAAAGTATGATGATTTTATTAATGAAAAGGTTCGTTATGAACTTCTATCAAAGGAATTGGAAAAAAAAGAAAGTTTTGTTAATGAACTTGAGGAAATTGAAATAGAAACTCTTAAAAATAAAAAAATAGAAAGAGATGCTTTTCATACAAGGAAAGAAGAGTTAAATAAACTAGAAGGAATCAAAAAAGAAAAATATGAAAGAGCTATAGAAAACGAAAAGTATAAGAATACTTTAAAAAACTTGGAGGAAGAAAAAGACAAATTAAAAGATCTTCGAAAAAAAGAACTTGAAATGATATTCTGTCGACAAATATGTGAAGAAGTAGAAAATAGCAACGTTGAAAATAACCAACCTATGATAATAAAGAAAGCTAATGAATGGCTTGCTAAGATTACCAAACAAACTTTTAAACTATTTTATAACAAGGGTTTTTACGTAAGAGACGTTAATAAAAAAGATAATTTTAAATTTGAAGAACTTTCTAGTGGAACAAGAGTCCAAGTTTTGCTTTCTTTGAGATTAGGGGCTTTGGAGGTTTTAGAAGAAGAAGGAGCAAGTTATCCACTTTTCTTTGATGAAACACTAGCAAATAGTGATGATGAGAGAAGCTTAGCAATTAGTCAGGCTTTACATGAACTTTCAAAACAGAGACAGGTCTTTTACTTCACTGCTCAAAGTGAAGAAGTTGAGAAATTAAAACAACAGTACAAAGAAAATGTTGAAAAGGTAGGATATTATAATCTTGATGTTGAAAAAAAAGAACAAAAGCAGAGTTTAAAACCTTTTAAGTTTTACAAAGAGAAAAATAAGATACCACTTCCAAGTAATTTTGATGAATGCCCAAAATTTCTCAAGTTAAGTAATCCAGATTTATTTGAAAAAATTACTAACTTATCAATTTTCTATGTTTTTAATGATGTAAAGACATTAAGTTTTTATTATAATTTGGATTTTGAGAAAATTGGTCAATTAAAGGAAACTGCAAAACCAGAAATTCAGGAGATTATCAAAGCTCTTGAAAAAGCTCAAGAAT
>JBAYZQ010000046.1:0-13250 GCA_041672385.1 Sphaerochaetaceae bacterium
ATTTCTACCTTTTCTTTCGTTGTCATCGTAAACGTCATCAAAATCACTAAAACCAGTGCTTTCATTAGAATTGTCTCTTCTTCTTGAAGAATTGGTTCTACCTCTTTGTGGCATTAATGTACCTTCCATTTCCCTTATATTTTTCAATTTGGTTACATCAAGTTCTTTTTTGTAATGATAGGCTAAAATTGTAGAAATAATCTCTTCATGAGGTTTACCAGATTCAAGTAATTTTAAAGTTAATTCTTGATAAACTTTTTTATTTTTTTCTTTTAGTTCTTTCTCATCGTTTACGTATGCAATTAATTCTTCCTCAATTTTTTCTTTTTTTGCTTTTTGAATCTCTTGAACGGTAGGAATTTTCTGTTTTTGTATATCAGATTTTGTTACTTTTTGAATAAAAGCAAATTTTCTTGTGTCACTACGTGTAACAAAAGTAATTGCTTTACCCATTTTGCCAGCTCTTCCAGTTCTACCAATTCTATGAATATAGCTTTCAGGATCTCCTGGAAGATCATAGTTAATTACATGGGTTAAGTCCTGAATATCAATTCCTCTAGCTGCAACATCTGTTGCAACAAGAATTGTTATTACATGCTCTTTCATCTTGTGCAAAATGAGTTCTCTCATTTTTTGAGATAAATCTCCATGAAGAATTTCAGCATTGTAACCTTTATCAATTAATCTTGCACCAATTTGGTCACAAGAAGCTTTTGTTCTACAGAAAACAAGTCCGTAAAAGTCCTTGTTGATTTCTATGACTCGATAAAGTACTTCTAGTTTATCAGCTTGACGAGTTTCATAGTAAATTTGCGTGGTCAAATCAGTTGTTGGTGATTCGTTTTCAATTCTAACAAGTTTGTAATGTGGCATAAACCTTGTGGCCAATTTTAATATTGGTTGTGGCATGGTTGCACTAAAACATAACATTCTTTTATCATTATTAGTTTGTTCTAAAATGTGCTCTATATCTTCAATAAAACCCATATCCAGCATTTCATCAGCTTCATCAAGAACAGCAACTTTAATATTGGATAAATCCAAAGTTCCTCTTTCTAAATGATCCATGATCCTTCCTGGAGTTCCAACTACAACATCTACTTTATGACGTAATGCTCTAAGTTGGTCTGACATCGAAGCTCCTCCATAAATTGGAAGTATTACTGATTTCCTATTTCCCCTTAGGGAACTTATTTCTTCACATACCTGTATAGCAAGTTCTCTTGTAGGCGTTAATACCAAGGCCTGTACGAAATGTGATTCGCTTGATAACATTTCAAGTATAGGAAGGCCAAAAGCTGCCGTTTTTCCTGTACCTGTCTGTGCTTGACCGATAACATCAGTTTTTTCTTTTAAGAGAAGAGGTATACATTCCCTCTGAATATCACTTGGTTTTTCAAAACCTTTTTTTTCAAGGGCAATTAAGCTCTCTGATGACAGCCCTAACTGCTCAAATTCTTCTAACACTAAATTTTACTCCGTATAATATATTATTTTTCAACGTCTTGCATAATAACAACTTTTATTTTCTTAATCTATAAGATTATAGTAATAAAACACGAAATAAATTTTATTTTTATTTCTTTTGCCTAAATTTATTGATATAGTAGTGTTTGAGGCTAAAATATGGGAAGAAAACAGATTGAAATTTTAGAAAAGATGGATCTTCTTAATAAAGAAGGTCACTTAAATTGTGAAGGTTGGGCAAGAAAACCTTTTTGGATTTATAATCGAAAAGCTATTAAAGCTGGAAATTGGAGAATCAAAGAGTGGGATTACTATGCAATTACTTCAATTAAAAACGAGTGGACAATTACAGTGACTGTAAGTGATTTGGGTTTTGCTGCCATGTTTGCTATTGCCTTTATTGATCTTAAAAATAAGGCTTCTGTTCAAGCGGATGCTATTAAGTTTTTTTCTAATGGGAAGATAGGCCTTTCCTCGGATAGTAAGAAATCCAGTTACCTAACATGGTTTAATGAAAAACTAAGGATTTCTTTTATTAAAAAGGGTAAAAAAAGGAATCTTCTTTTTTCTTCTCCTTCTCTGGTTCTTCCTGATGGAAGGGTAGGACTAGATGTTATTGCTGAATTAACTCAACCAATAGAAATGGAAACAATGAATATTGCAACTAGTTGGGAGAAAAATCGAAAGGCTTTCTATTTAAATGAAAAAGTAAATTGTATGAATGTTTCTGGAACAGTAAGATTTGGAAAAGATTCTGAAAAGTTTGAGAAAGATGATGTTTGGGGTACCTTGGATTGGGGGAGAGGTCGCTGGACCTATAAAAATCGTTGGTATTGGGCAAGTTCCAGTGGTATCTTGGATGGGGTAAAGTTTGGCTTTAATCTTGGCTATGGCTTTTCTGATAGATCTAGTGCTACAGAGAATGTTATTTTCTATGATGGAAAAATTCATAAGCTTGAGGATGTTGAATTTGGAATTCCTAAAAGTGGATATCTTCAAGATTCTTGGCATTTTACTTCAAATAATGGTCGTTTGGATTTGCTATTCACTCCAATTGTTAACCGGAGTTCAAATACTGATTTTAAAATTATTAAAAGTGTACAAAATCAAGTCTTTGGTAAATATTCAGGTAAGTTAATATTAGATGATGGTAAGCAGTTAAATATTACTAATTTTCCTGGGTTTGCTGAGGATGTTTATAATAAGTGGTAAATAATTTTTAAACAAAGTTGGAATCTTTTGACAGTACACGCGAAATTCTTGTTCTAATCATTGTAATTGAGCAGTGATTAGAATTTGCTAGTTGTTGTAAGGTCTTTCCCTCACACCATTTGTTTAACATCTTGTGGCTATCAATATCATCCCTATGAAAATACCAGCTATCAGTATTTTTCCTTTCGCTAAAGGTTTTTCCACAGAATTTGCATCTGTAGCGTCTAATTTTTTTGTACTGGCTAGTTTCATAAAAACCATGTTTTTTATACCAGTTATTCTTTCCATAATAATCAATTCCCTTTTGAGTATGGCAGATACATTTAGGGTTTGGACAATAATTCATTTTTTTCCTCCTCTAGTAAAGCGGAAAAATTATAAATTTGACTATAAAAAAAGCCATCTCGTTAGAAATGGCTTTTTTTATTAATATAAACTATTATTCAGTAATTGTTGTATCTTCAGTTGATTGTAATTGAGGTAATATTATTTTCATAAAAGCTTCAAAGAACTTATTATCATGTTTACTACTGTTATAAATTGCAGAATAGAAGTCTTGTGCATCCTGTTGTTGCAAGTAATAATCATAGAACATTGAAACCATACTTCCCTGACTTGGGTCTTCTTCAATGTCTGTTATTTTATAAACAATGTAGGAACTATCCACTGCAATTGCATTTGAAATAAATCCTATATCTTCAGTATACATTGCTTTTGTCACTTCTTTATCAGTAGCTGCTGTGGAAAGCAGTCCAACCTTATCTGTATAAGACAATCCACCCATATAAGAACTATTTCCATAATTATTAGAAGTTTTTTCAACATTAATAGTTGTAAGTCCATATTTTTCAACTGTTGCATCAAAGTCAACGGAAAGTTCTTGAGCGATTTCTTCTGCTTGATCTCCAACATATTGTTTTAAGACATCAGGATTATTGTTTGACATGTATGCTTTAACTTGTATTAAAGTTTCGCTTGTCGAAAAGTCCGGTTCAATTGGAGTTGCATTAATTTTATAAATGCTCCATCCACCGTTAACTCCTGCTATTGGTTGTGTATAAGAGTCTGCATCAGTAGTGAATAAAACATCTAAATCACTTTCTTCTTTAAGATTCTGTGAGATATTCCAAGCAGCCAAGACTCCAATTTTTCCATCACTATCTTTAAAACTATCAAGAGAGTTGTTTGTTACTGCATCACTCCATTGTAAGGTTCCATCCATCAAACTGGTGTAAATATCTTTACAATCATTTTCATTGGCAACAGTCAATACAGACAAATCAATTGTTTTGTAAAGTGCAGGGTTTGTTGCTCCAAATTCTGCAGCTACGTCATCTGGAATTTGATTAAAATCAATTATTGCATATTCAAAACTTCGTGTTTTGTTAGCCATTTCGACAACAAAATCTTTTTCAGCTTCAGGAGCAGTTATTGTTTCAATATCATTAGTAATTATTTCAATTGGAAGATTACTCTTAACAGAAGTTTCAATACTTTTTTTAGTAGAGTTATCAGTTCCATCATATATGCTCTGATCAAATTTTCCATCTTTATCGTTGTAATAACCAGTTTTTAAAATTTCTTTATCTACTAGGTACTGTGGAGTTTCCAATCCAGCTTCATTAGCCATTTGATTCATAGCCGTAATTGCTACTGCGTTTTGGTAAGCTTGAGACCATACGCTTAAAGTTGCAGAAGTATCTCCAGAAGAAAGTGCATCTGAATTTTGTTGTGATAAATTTGAGTATTGTTGAGCCAAAGTACTACCAGATTCCAAATTTATTTCTTCTCCGTTGTAGGTACCAAATAAATTTTTATTCTGATTTTGACTGATGCTTGTATAAACCAAGGTAAATAGTCCTGTACCACCTAACGCAATACAAATAATAATAATTATTATCATTATTCCAATTTCTCTTCCAGACATTGGCTTGCGGTTTCTTTTCTTTTCGGCTTTAGCTTCCTTTTTTGCAATTCTAGCTGCTCTTTTTTGTAAAGCCTTTTCCTCTTTTGTCAAAACCTTTTCTTCGTTACTGTTTTTTTCAGACATATTACCCTCATAAATCATAGAAAGAAGTATATTTTCGTATCATAGACACTATTGAATAAATTACCATTATATTATGTGAAGTGTCAATTAAAAATATTCTTTAGCAAGTTAAAGTTTACAGAAAATTCCAAATAGAAGAGAAAATCAAAGTAGTTTTTAATAATATCATAAAAAAAAATCAAAAATAATTAGATTTAAAAGTGTCAAGTGTATCAAACAAATACTTATATAGGTTTATATTTCTTGCTTTGGTGTTTTGAAGATGGTAAAATGTTTTAAAACAAAAGGTTGACAAATGGAACAAATTAATGATTTAAAAGCAGTTTTATATTCTAAGAGGGCAAACATTTTTTATCTTGAGAAATGTAGAGTAATGGCGAAAGATGGTAGGGTCGTTTACCTTACCCAGGAAAGGAATATTTATGCTTATTATAACATCCCTATTGCAAACACAACCTTTATATTGTTAGGTACAGGAACTTCCATTACTCAATCTGCAATGAGAATGATGTGTTCAGCAGGTGTAATGGTAGGTTTTTCGGGAACGGATGGTACTCCCTTTTTTGCAGGAACGGAAATTGAATGGGTTTCTCCGCAATCCGAATATAGGCCGACTGATTATGTTCAACAATGGCTTTCATTTTGGTTTGATGATCAAAAACGACTAAATGCTGGAAAAGAGTTTCAATATGCAAGGATTGAATATATTATAAAAATCTGGTCGAAGGATCGACAATTCAATGAATGTGGTCTTTACGATGATGATATAGAAGTTCAAAGAGCATTAAAACAATATAAAAATGGAATTGATAAAGCCGAAGATGTAAACCAACTTTTGTTATATGAAGCCCGTTTTACGAAACACCTTTATAAAATTGTGTGCAGCAAGGCTCATGTTGAATTTTTTGAACGAGACCGAGACAGTAAAGATAATATAAATGTTCTTTTAAATCATGGTAATTATCTTGCTTATGGATTAGCTGCAGTAACCCTATGGGCTTTGGGAATCCCTCATGGATTTCCAGTAATGCATGGTAAGACGAGAAGAGGGGCTTTGGTTTTTGATGTAGCTGACTTAGTAAAGGATGCTATAGTTTTGCCTCTTGCAATAACTTCTGGTAGTGTTGGAGCAAGTTCTAATGAATTTAGGGCTGAATGTATTAAATATTTTACTGATTATAAAACACTTGATTATATGTTTGATAAAGTAAAAGTAGTTGCTTCTCAACTGTCTGTGGGGGACGTTAACCAATGTTTGTAATATTTGTCTCACAAAGTGAAAAAAAAGCCATAAAAACTACACAAAGGGTATTAGACCTTTATGCAAATAGGATAGGGGATCGAACTTGGACTACTAATATTACTCAGGAAGGATTAAAAGCAATAAAAATAAATCTTTCTAAAAACGCTACAAAAAATACTACTGTATCTTGTCATTGGGTACATGGGATTCATAAGTTTGATCTTATTTGGATTGTTGGAAGTAAGAAGAAAATTAATATTGAGGGGATTGTTCCCGTAAGTTTCACTTCTAAAGATTTCATTCATAATGAATGGGAAAATAATGATAAATATTTAGAAATTATTAAAATTTTAACTGCTATTTCGGCTTTAATGCACGATCTAGGAAAGGCATCAGATGGATTTCAAAAAATTTTGACAAAGGCAACAGAAACTGATTTTATTCGGCATGAATGGATTTCTTATTTACTTTTTAATATGTTAGTTTCAGGAAAAACTGATGAAGAATGGACAAGAGATTTGTTTTCTAATTATTCCAGAAATAATCTAAAAGATTTTGACAAAAAGGTTCAAAATTCTGGGGTTAATTTTAAACCCGAAAGATTACCCTTAGCTGCTTCTATGATAAGCTGGTTAATTATTTCTCATCATAAAATGCCATCTTTATTAGGGAATGATATAAGTAAATTACCTTTTCATCAAATGAATAATTTTGAAGATTTGTTTAATACAATTAAAATTCATTGGGGATATGAAAAAAAATCAGATTGTTCGAATTATGTTAACGCTTTTAGTAATGGGCTTCCTTTTTCAGAAGAATGGATTAAAGAAGTAAATAAATGGTCAAAAAAATTATTTGATAATATTCCAAAGATTCAAGAAATAATTAAAAATGGGGCTTGGCGAATAGTTCTTTTAAGAGCGCGGTTACATTTAATGTTAGGGGATTATTCATTTTCTTCTGAGCCCAAAGATAATAAGTATGGTTGTAAAACCGAGCTTTATGCAAATACTGAATCTGATAATATAACATTAAAGCAATATTTAAATGAACATATCTTAGGTGTAAAAACGTATTCTTTAAAATCTATTTATAGTGTTAATAGGGGATTATTAAATTTACCAGGAATAGAAAATACAAGAAAATTATTGAGAAAAACTTCAAAAATTTCTCCTTATTTCTGGCAGGATAAGGCTGTAAATTCAATAAATAAATGGAGATGCGAACAAAATGAAAATTTTGGTTTTTTTGCGGTGAATTTGGCTTCTACCGGATGTGGGAAGACTTTTGTTAATGCAAAAGTAATGAAGGCTCTTGATTTTGACAGTAAGCCATGTCGATTTAATGTTGCTCTAGGCTTAAGAACCTTGACCCTGCAAACAGGGGATGTTTATCGAGATAAAATTGGTCTGGATGAAACAGAATTAGCTGTTGTTGTTGGTTCTGATGCAGTTATTAAATTGCATGAAGAAAGTAAAAGAGAAAATATGGAGGAAAAAGAGTTTGATTGGGATAATTTTGATTCCTCTATAGAATCCAATGAAATTGTATTTGATAGTTCTGTTTTGGATGAGAATTTAAAAGTTTTGTTTAAATCTTCAAAAGACCAAAAATTTATATATGCACCAGTTCTTGTTTGTACAATAGACCATTTAGTTGGAGCTACTGAAAGTACTTCTGGAGGTCGTTGGATGCTTCCTTTTCTAAGATTAATAACTTCTGATTTGGTTATTGACGAGATTGATGATTTTACTGGTAATGATTTACAGTGTTTAGCAAGATTGATTCATACTGCGGCTATGTTAGGAAGAAAAGTAATGATTTCTTCAGCTACAATTACTCCAGATATTGCATCTGGAATGTTTTTTGCTTATCGAAAAGGTTGGGAAATATATCTAAAGAGTCATGGAATTGAAGCAGGTATTGGCTGTTGTTGGATTGATGAATTTAATTCCGAAGTAAAAAATATTAATATTTCTAGTAACTTAGAAATTAATATTGAGGATTTTAAAAATTTTCATTCAGATTTTATGCTAAAAAGAATTAATGAACTGGAATTAATTAAAAAAAATGGTGGTTCAAAGAGAAAGGGTGAATTACTAAGCCTTCCCGAAAATTTAAATTGTAAACTAGATTTGTTTAATGAGATTTTATCAAATGTTTATAAATTGCATTTTGATAATAATATAATTGATATAAAAACTAATAAAAAAATATCTTTTGGATTGGTTAGATTTGCAAATATTGATGAATGTATTGATTTCTCAATATTCTTGGATAATGTGTGTATAAAGGATAACTATTCAATTAAAATAATTTGTTATCATAGTAGGACGATATTACTTGTAAGAAATGCTATTGAAAGGGAGTTAGATGATGTTTTGCAAAGAAAAGAGCAAAATAGTGGATCTTTTAACTTTTCAAAATTAAATATTAGAAAATATATAGATGCTGGATCTTCAGAGAATGTTATGTTCATTGTGGTGTCAACTCCGATTGAAGAGGTCGGTAGAGATCATGATTTTGATTGGGCAATTATTGAGCCTTCCTCAGTGAGGTCTATCATACAATTGGCAGGAAGAGTATGTAGACATAGAAATATAAAGATTGCTAAACCAAACATTGCCATTATGCAAAGAAATGTTAAATCACTAGAAAATGATAATAAACCGGTTTTTTGTTTACCAGGTTATGAAACTGTAAATCACCGATTAAAAACACATGATATTTCCAAGCTAATTAACTTTAATTCGTTGGAAAAAGGCATTGATTCCATACCTAGGCTTCATTATGAAAATTTAGAAAATATTGATTGTGATTTAAATCAATTAGAACATTTTAGCATTAATAAAATGTTATTTCCCCCAGATAGAAGACAAGGAGCAGACAACGTTTTAGGGTGGTATGATTCTTATTGGTTTCTCACCGGACTACCTCAACGATTGTCAACTTTTAGAGGTAATCAATCAAATGATAAAATTTGGTTGTTATATAAAGAAGATGAGTTTGCCTTCTATCGAAGAGATTCTAGAGGGTTTTTTACCAAAATTGAAAAAACATTAGATATTTTTCTAAGAAAATCTTATACAAAAAGTGAAATGAATAGAATTTGGTTAAATCTGGATTATTCCGATTTATTAGAAAAGGAGGCTAAAGAATTTAACATTAGCATGGAAAATAGTTCTAAAAAATTTGGTTATTTAGAAATTCCAAAATATGTTGAAGAATGGAAAGCAGGTTTTGTATTTGATACTTTTTTAGGATTAAATAAGAGGAGGGAGAATGGATAAGGTTATTAAAGAATTTCTTGAAGATAGAAAAAAAGATTTAAATGAATTTTGTTTAGATTTTATGGAGCAGTCAAAATACATCAAATTGGTTACGCATAACCCAAAATATGTTAATTCAAAAATAAAAACAAAAATTAATGTAAAGGCAATTTTAGATTACCAACCGGATGGTTATGTAAGATCGGGTAATAATGGGGAGATTGAATTTGATGCTATTTTAAGTGCTGCTTTTTTGCCAAACGTAAAGTTTTTAGAACTTCAATTGGTAGATGGTGCAACTGTTTTAGACCATTTCTTTAAAAATACAGATTATGTTAAAAAGGAGTTTTCCAATATTGAATTTAATTATGATAAATTTAGGAGTGCTGTATTAAGTGTACTTGAGGTTGATGAACCTGAAGAAACTGATACATTGGTAAAACAGGTGTATTTTCCTATAGAGGATAATTGTTATCATTTGCTTTCAATCCTAAATTCGGGTAGTAATATTTTTAAATTAAAAAATAAAATTGATGATATGATCTTTTCTGATGAAGCTGAGCAAGTTAGAGCTGCAAAAAAAGATAATATCTATTCTGATTTGGAAGGGCACAGAATTTCAAACTGTCTAGAAATAGGGTATGGAGGGGATCATCCTGAAAATGTTGGATTTTTGTGTAATAAAAATCATGGTACGTCTTATCTTTTACCATGTTTTCCACCTTCGATTGAAATAAGAAATACTCGATTACCTCATTCGGACTTTTTTAAAGAAATTCTATATGTTGGTACTTTTTCTGTGGATTTTGACTTTTTTTATAAGTATTTAAAAACTAACTACAATAATAAAAATATTCGTAATTGGGGTAAAGAAATTATTTTAAATTTTTTTGACAAAGTTGTACAGAAAATTTATGCAATAAGAGAATACTCAATTGGTTGGAGTGATAAAGAGTATTATTCTAATTTGCCAATAAATCAAAAAATCCTTCTAGATGCTGGATATGAATGTTACCGAAAAGATAGCGATGTCTGGCTAGAAGAATTTATTATGAATTTATCAAAATGGTTTGTTATTTCTTTTAATAATTACTCTGAAAAATCAAAGAATCTTCTAATTGGAGATTCAGAGTTGGAATTTCTAATGGAAATTATTAATGAAGAAAAAGGAGTACTATTGTGAAACAACTTTTAGTAATACAAAAAATTAAAGTTCAAGATGCAAACGCTTTTGCAAGTTCTTACTCAGTTGGATTCCCATCAATTCCTGCCTTTTTGGGTAGTACTCACAAACTTGAACGTATATTGAAAGATAAATATTCAGAATTACAATTTAATGGTGTGGGAATTGTTTCACATGAATTTAATTTAAAAGGCCATAGGAACTCTAAATATGAGAAATTCTCTGTTGTTGCAAACCGGTTTCCTTTAAACAAGAAAGGCAAGTCCAATTCTTTTATTGAAGAACCTCATTGTGATTTAACAGTTAGTCTTGTGGTGGAAATTAACGGAATAACAAGAAATGAGGATGAGTTTATTTTCGATGTAGAAAACTGTTTAAGAAGTTGTATAAAACTTGCTTCAGGAGATATCATTTCTTTTAAGAAACCAAATTTAATTGGGTTGGATGAAAATGATGATAATGAAGTAAAAAGGGTTTTTAAGACTTTAATGCCCGGTTATGCACTAATAGAAAGGAGGGATTTGATTTCTGAGTGTATGAAAAAAGATTCATCATCGGCCCTTGATACCTTATTATCTTTTTTAGAAATAAGAAGTAAGGCTGAATATGATGATAACAAAAATGTGGTTTGGAGTAGTTCTCGCAAAGAATCTGGTTGGTTAGTTCCAATTTCTGTTGGGTATGTTGGGATTTCTAATCTAGGTAAGATAAAAAATCAAAGAAATCCAGAGGTGTTACACCGATTTGCAGAAAGTATAATCACACTTGGAGAGTTTGTTATGCCATATAGATTGAATAAGCTTTCAGATCTATTTTGGCATTATTATTATGAAGAAGAAAACAACTTATATGTTTGTACACAAGATATTAAATAAGGAGAGAAAAATGTCTATTAAAATTAAGGCACCTGAAGTATTGGCTTTTGAGAAGAAGATTGTTCCATCTGACGGAAAAATGTCAGGAACAAAATGGGAAGAAAGATTGGGAAAATGCAGTGATTTAAAAATTATTGCAAAATCTGTACGAGGTACTATTTCAAATCGTTTGAAATTTGATGAAGAAAATGAAAAAGCGTCTCAAAAAAAATTAAATTCAAAAATTGAGAACGCAAATTTGCAAACTGTAGACAACTGTTCTTTAGGGTTTGATCAAGACACTTTAAAGGTTTCCTTTTCTTTAAAGATTTTATCTGGGCTGGATAATCCTACAGCTTGCAGTGATTTTCAATTCTTGACAATGCTAAGGGAATCTATAAATAAATTTCATAGTGAGAATGGTTTTAAAGAAATTGGATTTAGATATGCCTGCAATATAGCATCTGGAAGATTTCTTTGGAGAAATAGAGTAGGAGCTGAGAAATTAGAAATTCGAGTACAAGAAAACGAGTCTGGAAAATCTTGGATTTTTGATGGAATGAAATATGATTTAAATTCTTTTGATACGGATGATGAAAATATTATAGCATTGGGCTCTATAATTGCTGAAGCTTTATCAGGAGAAAAAGATTATACTTTGTTAGAAATTGAGAGTTTTTCCAAATTAGGAAAATCTCAAGAGGTATATCCTAGTCAAGAATTAATACTTGATAAATCAAAAGATAGCAACAAAGACACCAACAAAAAAAGTAAAGTTTTATATTCTGTAAATTCAATTGCAAGTATGCATTCTCAGAAAATTGGAAATGCACTTCGTACAATTGATAATTGGTACGATGAATTTGGAGAAATGGGGTTTGTAATTCCTGTAGAAGTTTATGGATCAGTTACTAATTTAGGGAAAGCTTTCAGATCAAATCGAACAAATTTCTATTATCTGTTTGATAGATTTGTTTCAGATTTTGATTCTCTGACAGGCGATGAAAAGAATTATGTAATTGCTATGCTTGTTCGTGGTGGTGTGTTTAGTAAAAAGGATAATTAAATGAAATACTATTTGGAATTGACTATATTGCCTTCTTCTGAAATCAATGGTAATTTTTTGTTAAGCAAAGTATTTCAAAAAATTCATTTTTTATTTGTTAATCAAAAGGAAGAAGATGGCTTAAGTAATGTTGGAATTTCCTTTCCGGAGTATAATAAAGAATCATTGGGTTTAGGGTCAAAAATTAGATTTTTTGCAGAAACAAGCGAAAGGCTAGAGGCTTTAAAGTTAAAAGAGGTTTTAGGAATTTTTAAGGATTATATTTATATTACGAAAGTAAGAACTGTTCCTAATCAAACAAAATATTGTTGTTTTTCAAGGAAACAAAAGAAAACAGGGATATTTGCTTTAGCTAAAAGGAAAGCTAAAAGAAAAGAGATAGAGTTTGAAAGGGCTTTGAAAGATTATCAGAGTTTTGAACCGGACCTTTTGAAGTTACCTTTTGTAAATATGCTTAGCTCAAGTTCAAATCAGCAATATAAATTATTTATACAAAAAAAAGAAAGTGAAGAAGTTGGAGGAAAGTTTAATACTTATGGATTAAGTTTTCACTCAACAGTTCCTGATTTTTAAAGTTAATTTGTTTAGCAAAATTAATTATTCAAATAAAAATAAATAATTATTCAGAAGATTTTATAAAATAAACTCATTTAATATAAACAAATAAAAATAATTTATCAGGTAGAAGTTTTTTACATTATTTTTGAAGGAAAATTATGGTATTTATCAAAATTTATTGATAATTTATTAACGAGTAAAGAGTTAATATGTATCTGTTCTAGTGAACTACCGCATAGGTAGCTTAGAAATTTATACACAGCAGATATAGTCAAAGTTGAAAGTGAACTACCGCATAGGTAGCTTAGAAAAAAAACATAATATCGTATACACTACTAATTTTGTGAA
>JBAYZQ010000047.1:0-13112 GCA_041672385.1 Sphaerochaetaceae bacterium
ATATGTAGCCCATTATTAAAGGACTGATTATAGCAGGAAGATAAATAATTACTCTGATTAAACCTTGCATTTTAAATTTATCTTTCATAAGTAGTGCATAAATTAAACCTAAGATATTTAATAGAAGGGCACTTCCAATTGCAAAAAGGATGGTAGTTTTAATATCTTGTAAAGCTCGTGAATCTGAAAAGAATTTTATATAGTTTTTTAGTCCAACAAAAGAGGCTTTATCCATTCCATTCCAATTTGTGAAGCTCATTCCAATTCCTTGAAATAAAGGTAGAATAAAAAATATTCCGAACAACAAAGCTGCCGGAATACTCATAAGTTGGATTCCATCAATTTTTTTTCTCATAAATCAATCCTAATTTAAAGGTAGGAAGAACTTTGTCTTCCTACCTATTTTTGAATTTTTAAAATCCTTCGTTCCATGCCTTTTCATAGGCCAGGGCAAATTCTTCAGGGGTATAGGTTCCAGCAAGTAAATCCTGAACCATCCTTCCTGCATCATCTCCAGAGAATCCTGCAGGTTTTTCATTTGTAAAACCAATATTGGCTGAAGTGTTCAATACCGATACTACTTCATCTCTAAATGCTTTTGGTGCCCAATTTGCATCAACATCTTTAAATGCACTTGGGGAGCCTAGAGCTTCTGAGTATTTTTTCATGTTTTCCGTTGAGAATAAGTAATTCAAAAATTCTTTTGCTCCTTCTATATTCAAAGAAGAGGCAGAAATACAATAACCACTGTCTTCTGCAGAAAGTACTACAGGTTTTGTTCCAGGCATATATGAAGGATAAGGTGCAAAACCAATGTTCATGTCAGGATTTGCTGCCAAAATTCCTCCTAAAGCCCACATTCCATCAGAGAACATTGCAGCTTTTCCATTGACAAAAGCTTCGGTTCTGTTATCAGCTGTTGCTGTTAGAACATCTGAATTTATTAATCCTTTGTTCTGAAGTTCAACAAGATTTCTTGCAAATTCTGCCATAGCCCCATCAGGAGCTCCAAAATTTAACTTGGAACTATCATTTTCAAGCATTGCGATTTTACAGTTTCTTGAACCCAAAGTTTGTTTTAAATACCCATGTGGAACAAACTCAATCCAATGCCCTAAAGACCAAGCTTCTTTTCCAGGGACAAATAATGGAGTAACATCAGGCCTTTCTCTTTTAATTGTTTCAAGATTTTGAACAAATTCATCCCAAGTTACCGCAGGTTTTAAACCAAGTTCATTATAAAGGTCTTTATTATAAAAGAGACCCCCCATAGTCATATTAGTACAAACTCTGTATTGTTTTCCTGTTTTAATATCAGTACAGTTATCTTTCATTGAAGGAATTAATCTATTCCACCATTCAAATTCTCCACTTAGATCAAGATATTTACTTTGATCAACATAGGCTTGTTCATAGGTTGTCATTATGTCAGGTATTTCACCTGAAGCAAATTTTACTTTGATAATACTACTTGCATCTTTTTGATATTCTTGAGAAATAGAAAAATCTGTTTCTTTAGAATTAAAATCATTGATAATTTCATTCATAAGATCAATAGTTTCAACCTTACCTGTGAAAAAAGATACCTCTGAATTTCCATTTGCAAATAGTCCACTAAAGACCATTGTTATGATACATACGGCTATCAACCACTTTCTTCTCATTTTGTAACTCCTTTTTATATTTTAATTATCCTTCAAAAGATGTAAATGCGAAATACCAAGTTTTTTATATTCAAGTACAATTTCTTTTGATTTAAGGCTATATTACTTTTTTTTATTGCGTCGTTTTTAATACCTATGTATTATAAGTTTAGCAAAAGGAAAGTTATGAACAGAAATTGGACAGTAAAACAAAAATTATTGATAAGTACCAGCCTTTTGATATTTATTTCTGTGATGATAGTTACTATTGTATCCTCGGAGAATTATAGAAAGGATATGGTTGAGAAGTCTCACGAAGATACTGGAATTACTTTGCAACTTCTTTCTTATAACATAGGAATTTATTTACAAAACTTTCAAGAACTTTGTGTTTCTCCTTATTACGACGAAGAACTCTTATGTGCTCTATCCACAGATAAATTGGACTCTTCAACTATGCTTCAAAATCAAAGGATTATTGAGGCATTCCTTTCAAAGAATATCTTACTACCTCATAAAGATATTCAAGGTGCCTATATTTTTACTGAAAAAAATGTTTATTCTAGTAAAAGAACTCAAAATTATTTATCTACTTTAGATTTAGATGAAGAACTTCTTGAAAAAGTTAAGACAAGTGGGGAACCAGTTTTGACTTATTCCAAAAAAGATAAAGCAGCTTTTACAATATTGAGCAATATTTCAGATATGGAGGATAATAGTAAATCAACAGGAATAATGCGTATTGATGCAAATTCAAAAGGTCTAGAAACTGTTTGTGGAAAAGTTCTTTCAATTTCTGGAAATGCATTATTGATTATAAATTCAGATAGTAATTTGATTTACGGAGGGGGAAAAGATTTTTCAACTGAACAAATAAATCAAATACATTCGGTAATTACAGACTCAACTTCCATAACCAAAGAAAATACTTTTCATTTAGATAATAATGATTTTATTCTAACTTCAATACCAATTTCTCTTACGGATTGGACGATTTATTACGTAAGTAATCTTGCACTTCAACTGAAAGGTGTTGGAATAATTCAAACAAGATCTATCATTTTAGGTTTTATTTGTGCAGCTATTGGTATAATTCTTTCAACCCAATTAGTAAGTTTATTGTTGAAACCAATATATGAAGTCACCGATTTAATGAAGGAAGTGCAGGGAGAGGACTATACAGTAAAAGCTCCCGTGCGTGGTTCAGACGAAATTTCTTATTTGTCAACAACTTTTAATGAAATGACTCAAAAGATTAACGATACAATGAAAAAAAACATTCAACTGACTCAACAGGTTTATGAGGCAAAATATTTGGAAAAGGAAGCTCAATATCTTTCAATGTGTAATCAGATAAAACCACATTTTCTTTTCAATAGTCTTAATACAATTAGTATCCTAATAAAATGCAACCGAAATGAAGAATCGATTAGTTATATTGAAAAATTAGCTTCTTTGTTGAATGCTTTAGTTCATGCAGATTCGCTGATGACCTTAAGATCTGAATTAATAGTTTGTGAAAATTATTTAAGTATGCAACGCATTAGATACACGAATCTTGAATATAAAATTGAAGTACCTAAAAAACATTTGGATTTTGAAATCCCAGCTTTAATAATTCAACCAGTTGTTGAAAATGCACTTATTCATGGCTTTGCAGGTAAAGTTACCCAATGCTTTTTAATGATAAAGACCAAAGTGAAAGATAATATTCTTTTAATAATAATTGAAGATAATGGGGTTGGAATCCCAAATGAAAATCTTATATTGCTTAAAAAGAAATTAAGTAATCCAAATACCGACTATGAAGTGAGGAAAAGTGGAGTTGCCTTAACAAATATTGCTAGAAGAATTAAACTAAAATATGGAAATGAGTCTGAAGTTGAAGTTCAATCAAGATTAGGAGAGGGTGCAACTTTTATAATTAAAATTCCATTAAAAGGAGGGTTGAAATAATGTATAAAGCATTGGTGGTAGATGATGAGGCTTTGATGAGAGAATATCTTAAAAATCATTTAACAGATATAAACCCTCTTTGGATTACGGAAGATGTTGCTCCTGATGGGATTTATGCTATAAATCTATTACAGCATAAAACTTATGACGCAGTAATAACAGATATAAAAATGCCAGGAATGGATGGTTTGGAACTTTGTAAATATCTATATTTAAACAATCCCAAAATTCCAATTATAATTGTTTCAGGTTATGATGAATTTGAATATGCTAGGAAAGCAGTAAAATTGAATGTGTTCGATTATTTACTAAAACCACTTAGAGATAACGAATTATCAGCAGCCCTTTCAGCTGTTTCGATGACAAATAATAAGTGTAATTTGCCTGAAAAAAGAATTATCAATGAAAATAGTGATATGGTTTCTCAGATTCAAGAGTATCTTCAATTACATTTCAGAGAAGGTTTAAGCCTTACTATTTTGGCTGATATCTTTGGAATTACACCTTGTTATTTAAGTACAATATTTCATAAAGAAATTGGAGAACCTTATTCAAAGTATTTGTTGAAGATGAGAATGGAAACGTCTAGAGCGATGCTTCTAAATAGCAATGAAAAAGTTCAAGATATTGCCTTAAATGTTGGGTTTTCTTCATCAAAACATTTTGGTTCAGTCTTTAAATCCTATTATGGGCTTAGTCCAGGAGAATATAAAAACCTAAAACAAAAAAACTCATAAAATAAAGGTTGTTAATTTAAAGGGATATTTGAGAAATCAGTAATAAGGGTAGGTATCATTTTAAAATTATTTGTTTTTTGATATCTTTACTTTTAAAATTAATTTTATCTTGATTGAAGGCAATGGCTTTCATTCCTGCCCTTAATGCAGCTTCTACCCCACTTTCTGCGTCTTCCACTACTAAACAATATTTACTTTCTTTGCCTAATATTGCTGCAGCTTTTAGAAATATTTCAGGGTTTGGCTTAGTTTGAGTAATCATATTTCCTGTTACTACAGTATCAAAAAATCCTTTTAGACCTATTTGTTCTAAAATAAACTCTGCATTTCTACTAGAGGAAGCTACTGCCAATAAATATTTTTTTTCTTTTAATTCCAAAAGAGTATCTTTTACTTTTTTCTCAAGAGAATTTTTGTTCATTTTGGATAGTAGCTTTTTGTAATAATTATTTTTCCAGTCAGTTGATATTAAAATTTGTTTACTAGTTTCTTTTACCCCATTATAATCTAGTATTTTTTGATAACTAGCTTTGCGACTTATTCCTTTAAGTCTATTTTGAACTTCTTCTGGAAAATCATAACCTTTTTTTTCACACAAAGCAGACCAAGCCCTTGTATGGTAAAGGTCTGTCGAGCAAATAACACCATCTAAATCAAAAATGACTGTATCAATCATAGCTATAAAATTCTCCTATCTTGGATATAATTCTGAAAGTGGAAATTTTCTTTCAATAAATGTTTGAGTATTATTAAGATATACATAAGAGGTCGAAGCTATATCATCATCCAAACCTTTAAATTTTTTCCAATCTGGCCACCATCCTAAAGTTTGAACTGTAACTCTTAGATCTTTTCGAAAGTAGATGGGATCCATGATATGAAACCGATAAAGGCCATGTTTTTTTACATCATTTGTATCTGATTTTTCGGGATATCCTAAAAAAGCAGTCGAATAAGTTCCTTCTCCAAAACTCCAAGCTCCTCCAAAATAATCTTCTACTCCAGTTCCACAAATTGTAGGATACTCTTTATCACCATCGATATAGAACTTCATTTCTCCTTCTCCCCACCAACCAGTAGAAAGTTGAGACCAAGCTAAATAAGTTCCCGCATAAATTCCACTATTTTTAACATCTTCAATTAAAACATGTTCAGGACAGGAGGGGGAGGATCTTTTTCTATTATAAAAAGTGTGTAGATAAATTGGTGGAGTAGTTAAACTTCCTAAATTCCCAGAAATTTGATAAAAGAAAGCAGTAACATCTTCTTCGTAAGCATTTTCAACTTCAATTTTACATCCTTTTTCAAAAGGAATCGGCCAGTAACTGTTCATTCCACCTTTTGAGTTTACAAGAATCATGGAAGAAGCTAATTTTGAAATTTTTCCATTACCGTTACAAAAAAATGATGCTAATGGTAACTGTATGGAAGGATTTTTATTATCGTTATAGTAAACCCTAAGAACTAGAAAGTTTAGAAACTTTTCATCAAAAGTAACCCATATATGCTGTATAATTCCACTACTTTTTATATCACAGAGTGTTAAAGTAGAATGTTTCTTTATTATTGAACAAGGGGAAACTTTCCAACCTTTTCCTAAATCGGAGGCTGGGTTATTCTCTTTTGGAATGCTTTGAGCACCTTTTCCTTTTTCTCCATTTGGGTTCTCTGCACTAATTGAAAAAGTCACGGCATCTTTAAGATTAGGTAAATCATTATTAAATTGTCCTGAAAACATAATTTTCTCCTTATTTCTTTGGAATAATTAATTGAGTTTGAAATACAATTGGGTCAATTTTAAAAGTTCCTTGTCGAATCATGGTAATTAGTTTTTCACCAACGCTACGTCCAATATATTTCTTTTGTTGTTTTATATAGGGTAAATAGGGGTATAAAGAACTCATTGATGGATTTTCTCCAAAGTTTATTATTTTGATTCGGTTTATATCTATTCCCATTTCATTAGCAGCTTTCATAAATCCAATCGTTGTTTGACCTGAAGCAGAGTAGACAGCCATCTTATCTAGATCAAACTTCTTAAAAACCTTTTCTCCTACTTTATGTCCAAATTCAAAGGAGAATTCTCCAGAGTAGATGAGGCTTTCATCATATTCGCTTTCAATAAGATCAAGACCTTCTTTGTAACCAGTTAAAGTTTGATTACTAAAAACCATATCTTTTGGTCCGTTAATTAGCAGTATTTTTCTTTTATCTCTATTTCCAAGATATAACACTCCTCTTTTTGTAGCAGACACTATATCTGTATCAACATAATTAGAATCATAACAGGGGTTTTTACCAACAACCATTATTGGAATTTCCATATTGCTTAAGCTTTTTACAAAGATATCGTTATTATTAACATCAAAAAATATAAATCCATCAACTATTCCATGGCTTAAAGTTTTAAGATAGTTTAAATCATCAACATTATGCTTACCACCAACAATAATCATAGCTCGGTATTCATATTGTTCAAGTGTTTCTGAGAGACCTCCCATTACATCTGCAAAATATGGATGATGAAAGGTAAAATCAATATTTTGAGGAATTATAATTGCTACATTCTGAGTTCGGTAATTTCGAGGAAGGGAAGAAGCTCCAATACTTGGATAATACTCAAGTTTTGCTACTGAATTTTGTATTTTGTCCTTGGTTGTTGAAGACATGGTATTATATCTTTTGTTTAGATAATTGGATACGGTTGATACAGAAACCCCGGCCAATTGAGCAACTTCCTTTATTGTAACCTTTTTTAATTTTGAATTCACTTAGAGCTCTCCTTTTTTGCCAATAGTTTTCCAGAGTCAGGAATAATGTAATTCTCATTGAAAATCTTAATTTTACCAATTAAGTTTTTAGATTCTCCGTTCAACCTGACTTCAACAGAGTCTTTTTTTATTTTAAGAAAGAGTCTTTGCCCCAAATACTCAAAATTCATTTTAACACACTCAATTTGGTTTGGAAACCTTGGATTTATTTTTAATGTTTGCGTTATATTATCAATTGAAATTCCACAAAAACCAAAAATAACAGTATCTAGGGCTCCTCCTGCATTTGCTATATGGATACCTTGTTCGGCTTCATTTTCCTCTTTATTCAAATCTAATAGAATTGCTTTTTCAAAGAAATTATAAGCGATATCCTTTTTGTCGGCTAACAAAGCAGCTTGAGAATGAATTGCATAGGATAAAGAAGAATCGTGGCTAGTTATTTTCTCATAATATTCATAATTGACTACAAAATCCTTTTTAGAAAAATTTTCTTGAAACATAACCATATGGGCTAAAACATCAGCTTGTTTAAGGATTTTTGTTCTATAAAGTTTGTCTAAAGAAATCTTTTTGCCAATATTTCTTTCAATTTTCCCATTATAGTTTATAAAATTATCAAATTCATCACATTGTTGAATTACTCCATTTACTACATTCCCTTCTTTTATCATTAATCCTTTTGCAGAGAGATTCATAGTTTTTTCTAAATCAGTATTTAGGTTTTTTAATAAAGTTGAAAATCTATTTTTGTCTTTATCTAAAAGCTTTTCAGACGCTATAGAAATTAAACTGAACGTAAACCTTGCTATTTCGTTTGTATAAAAATTATTAGAGGAGAAAAGTGTGTATTCATCTGGACCCATAACTCCAAGAAATCCATAACTTCCATCTTTTAGTTTATCCATCCTACTTTCAAAATATTTAGCACATTCTAAGAGGACCTCAAAGCCATAATTAAAGAGGAAATCATAATCTTTAGTATTTTTGAAATAATACCATACTGAGTAAGCGACATCACCTGTAATATGTATTTCATTATCAGCATACTGCCAATTGGGACATCCTTCATTTCCATAAATATCAGATTCCCAAGGGAATTTTGAACCTTTGCAGCCATATTTTAATGCATTTTGTTTTGCTCCAGCTAAAGTTCGGTAACGGAATAATACAAGTTTTTTTGCTCTTTCAGAATCTGTAACTGAAAAAAATGGAACTATATAAACATCTGTATCCCAAAAATATCTTCCAAAATAAGCGTCTCCTGCAAAACCCTTAGGACAAATTGTAATTCTATCGTCAAATTTATTTTGACTTCTTAATAAATGGTATATAGAAAAATTTAAACCTTCCTGTATCCTAGGGTCTTTTGTTTCTATTATAATTCCACATTGTTCATCTTCTTTTTTCCATATAGAATTAGAAAGAAATAGTTGTTTTTCATATCCTCCTTCAAGGGCTTGATTTAAAGTTTGAGGATTTCTTAGTTCTGGATTATCTTCACTTGTAGTAATAAAAGCCGCTTTTTCGAAATTAAAGCTTTGATTTTCTTTTAATTCAAATTCTGAAACTTTAAGTATTTCGGAAGTAGGCATTTCTATTCTACTTGAAAGAGTTTTATCCATTTTAAAATTAAGTCTGGTTTCTACTGATATTCCACTTATTGTAAGAACTTTGCAAAAAAGTCCATTTTCATCATGACTTCTTTGACACTCTTCAAAATGATTGAAGCCATTTGTTCTTACATTGGCTGAAATGCCATTTTTTATTATAATCTTAGCATCATTTTTTAAGCATCTTATTGAAATTTTTTCCATGGAAAGATGACTATTGGCTTTGGAAATAAATCGAGAAAAGTTAATTTCAACCTCAATTTTACGAACTTTCCAAACAGTAGCTCTCTTAAGTTCTCCTGTTTTAAGATTTAATGAACGTTGATATGAAATAATCATTTTTGGATTTAATTCTAGTAACACCCCATTTACTTGACAATTGAATCCCCAAAAAACAGGAAGATTTACCATGACTCGGTTAAGTAGAGGATGAATGTCAGTGACAATTGGAATATAAAATCCGGGATAGTAATTATTTGAAGGAAATTCTTCAGCTGTAACATTTCCTGGCTTCCTTAGATACTCAAAGGCTTGAGGTTTTTCAATTAGTTCTTCCTCAAGATTTCCCCTAGTGTGCATATATCCATTTCCTTGGGCGAATTTACCTTCCCAAGCCAATTCCTGTCGAATTTGGTATTCTTTTTCAATTAGAAAATTAGCATTGTTCATTTTTAATTCCCCCATCGATGGGCATTTCTGTAAGTCTCAAATTTGTACAACCATAAGGAATAAAAACAACTTTAAGAACTTTTCCATCGGGCTTTGCTTTGTTATATTTTTTTATGAAACCATTTGCAAAATCCCAGTCAGCTTCACGAACTTTAACTTTTAATTCTAATGGAGGATTTTCAGGAGAGAATATATATTTTCCAAATTCATGGTGGATTTCTTCTATGGTTTTAGCGCTATCAGAAACAAAGGAATATTTCCATTCTGAAGCGGGATATAATTCCCAGTTAGTATCTCTTATATTTTCTGTTGTTCTTCTAAGAACTTCTTTAGCTTCTTTTTGTTGTTCTTTAATCCTAAGTGAATAAACCAAAGGTCCCTTAACTAGGGCATAATTTTCTTTTTCGTTATTTTCTAACTTAAAATTGGAATAGAATTTTATTTGTATAGAGTCATTTTTTACCCAAGGTTCGTTCATTTCGAAATAACCTCCCTTATCACAATTAAAGACTTTACCTTTGAATTTTATTTCAGCTTTACTACACCATCCTGGGATTCTTAATTTTAATGGTCTTTTTCTTCCTTCAAGATTTTCTTTTACTTGTATTTCTGCACTTTCTATAAAAGGATAAGATCCTGAAATTTCAATCTTGAAGTCCTTATTATTTACTAGAAGAGGAACATAAGAATTTATTACCAACCCATCTGAATAACCCATTACTGCAGAGGCTGCAAATTTAGGCCACCCTTGGTGCATATTGGCTGTACAACAACCAAAGTTTGGTTCTAAACCGAAAAGATGAGATTCAGAACTATTTGTTTTAAAAGGGAACTCTTTTTGGAGACTACATTCCACTTGATTTACCATTTGGTCATATTGATGAGCCCACATATCAGGTAAAAAAGTTGCAGGTAATGCGTTAAATGTTATTCTTTCAAGGCGGTCTGAATAGATAGGGTCTCCTGTTATGGCTGTAAGCCACTCAAGTGAGTACATATACTCTACGACACTACAAAGTTCAGTTCCTTGGTTTGGGTCTTTTCCCGCAAGGCATTCATCTCCTGTGAACATTCCTGTAATACTTCCATGATATTCATCTAAGAGTTTTATCATTTTTAATGGGGCTTCTTTATCTTTAACGTTTTTTGAGAATCTACTCCAAATTCCTGAACCTTTTATTGCCATAGCAATCATTGCCCTTTGTCTCATTCCACCTGAAAATTGATGTGGATATTGATTTGCTCTTTTTTCGGGGTCGCTTATTCCTACATAGCGAAGAAGGTCAACTACTTGATTAAAAGCTTCTTTTTTGGAATATTTTCCATGTGCCCTAATGGCTTCTGAAATTTGACGATTTATAGAGTATACAGGATTTAAAGAAGTCATTGGTTCTTGGAAAATCATTCCAATTTCTCCTGTTCTTATTGATTGCATTTCTTTTCCTGTGGGATCAAGGCTACTTATAATGAATTTTTTTCCTTCGGGATTGGTAAAAATAATTTCTCCATCAGTAGAAGCTTTATTAGGAAGCATGTTCATTATGGCTGTAGCTGTAATACTTTTTCCACATCCAGATTCTCCAACAAGACCTACAGTTTCTCCCTCATTTATATTAAAGCAGACGTCCTGAATGGCAGGATACTTTATCTGTCTCTTTGAAAAATAAAGGTTTAAGTTCTTTACTGATAGTATTTCTTTTTTTTGCATAATTTTCCCTTGAAAAGAAGTTTTTTCTTAATAATTTTGCACAATATATAATAGTTTAGTAAAACAGTTTATATAAACATTACAACACACTAGTTTATGGTTGTCAAGATTTATTTTAATTTTTTTTCATTCAATCTTGCCTAAGCAAAACCTTTAAAAAAGCAGAACAACAATTGATGCATTACAAATGAAGAAATTTTAAAAAGCTATTGTAAAGGCTTTCTATTCTACTATTTCCTTTCTTCCAATAATTTTTTAACCTTTTCTAAATCTCTTTTTCTTTCAAATAATGGAGACTTATTTGTTTTATATACAACAAGATTTTCTTCAAAAGTAGTTACTCTTTCTTTGTTCATATATAAAATACCCAATGAGAACTTTTCAGTTTCCAGTGATTTTTTAAATGCTTCCACTTGATCATAAGGATCATATTTATCATCAAGATAGTAGCTATTATCTTTAAACCATTTAAAATTATTTATTTTATTAAATGAAACACAAGGTTGAAATATATCAACAATTGAATAGCCTTTATGCAAAATAGCTTTTTTGATTATCTCTTTTGTTTGGTCTTTATCACCACTGAAAGCTCTTGCTACAAAGGATGCTCCTAAAGATATGGCAACTGCCATAGGATTAAAGGGCTCGTTTGTAACACCGAAAAACTGTAAGCTTGTCTTCATACCTTTTGGAGTAGTAGGGGAAGCCTGTCCTTTTGTAAGCCCATAAATCATATTGTTATGAACAATGTTTGTTATATTTACATTTCTTCTTATGGTATGAAGAAAATGGTTACCACCTTCTCCATACATATCGCCTTCTCCACTTTCGGCGATAACTGTTAGTTTTGGATTAGAAGCTTTAATTGCGGTTGCAACGGGCAAAGCCCTTCCATGAAGACCGTTAAAAAAATTGGTATCTATGTATTGAGGTAGCTTTGCTGCCTGGCCAATTCCGGAGACCATGACTATATTTTTCTTTTCAAGGGAAAGCTCACTTAGTGCTGCTTTGATTATCTCCAGTATGGAGAAATTTCCACATCCAGGGCACCATGCTATATCTTGATTGGTAGTATCAAATTTATTATTCATTAATTATCTCCTGTTAATTTATTGATTTTTTCAATCAATTCTTCCAGATAAAAATGTATCCCATTGTATTTTAATATCTTGTTTTTTATTTCAATACCAGTAAAAATTGTTAACAATTTAGAAAATTGAGAAGTAGCATTGTTTTCAATAATTATTATATTTTTTGCTTTCTCTAAATATGGTTTAACCTTTTCGCTGATTGGATAAACTTGAGTAAAATGAAGATATCCAATTTTATTATTATTAATTTCTGATAAAGCATCTTTTATAACATTATATGTTGAACCCCAACCAATTACCAAAGTTTCGTAATTTTTATTTCCTATAAATACAGGTTCAATTACATCTTTTTTTATAAGGGCTAGTTTTTTAAGCCTTTTATCTGTCATTTTCACTCTTATATCTAAATCTTCTGTTAAGAGCCCATCTTCATCATGTTCATCGCTATCAACACGTACTAAACCTTCACCAAATCCAGGAATACCTCTTGGTGAAATTCCATTTTCCTTTAGAAAAAACCGTTTGTAATTTTTTTCAGTTTTAATGATTTGATTTTCAATTTTTACATCAAGATCAAGATTTTTAATATTGTAGGAAGTATCCAGAAAATATTGATCAGTGAGAATTATTACAGGTATCTGGTATTTATCAGCAAGGTTAAATGCTTCTGCTGTAGTTTTTATAGTGCTTTCAATGGTAGAAGGGGCTAAAATTATACGAGGAAATTCACCATGCCCTGAGTATAACGCTACCTCAAGATCACCTTGCTCTGTCCTGGTTGGAAGTCCAGTTGCAGGACCTGGTCTCTGTGCCAGATGAATGACTATTGGACTCTCAATGATTCCCGCTAAACTAATTCCTTCTCCCATGAGAGCGAATCCTCCTCCTGAGGTTGTAACTAACGCTCTTGCACCAGCATACCAA
>JBAYZQ010000048.1:0-12909 GCA_041672385.1 Sphaerochaetaceae bacterium
TTATAGCTAATATAAATATAATTAATCTCATAAATCAGGTCTTGAAAACCATGTAAAACCACGTATTTCTTTATTACAGTTTTTTTTAATTATTTCAAAAGCTGCTTTCATTGAGAATCCTGTAGTATAAATATCATCAATTAAAAATAGAAAAGGCTCTTTAATTTGTTTAATTTTCTCAACATCCAAATCAAATTTATTTTCATAATTTAGCATTCGTTCTTGATCATTCAAGTTTTTTTGTTGAAAATTATCATTTCTAAAAAGAACTTTATAAGTTGGAAGGTTAATATTATTACAGATTAAATCCATCTGATCATAGCCTCTTAATTTTTTTCCTTCTTTACTACAAGGAATGGGAATTATCGCAGCTTTTGTTGGTTCAATTAATAGACAAAGTTCTCTATAATATAGCTTTCCAATTAACGGAGCTAAATCTTTCCTTTTATAAAATTTTAAACCTAATAAAATAAATTTTGAAGAACTTTTATAATCAGCTAACGAGTAAATTTTAAAGGCATTTTTTTTGCAATACTTACAATCTAATTTACTAGTTAACAAAAGGTGATAACAATTTGGGCACCGGTAAAGATAATTATTATAGAAATCTTTTTCAATAAAACTTTGACAAGTCTTACAAATGTACTCATTGTTTCCTTCAATTAATTTATTACAAATTACACATCTTCTAATAAACACTTAATTTTTTCTTTGAAATCAGAAAGCATAATCAATGCCTGAAAAGGACTAAGGTTGTCTAAATCGAGATTTAAGATTTCCTTTAAAAGCTTGTCTTGTTTCTCTTTTATTAACCTTAATTTTTCTTCACTTTCATCCATAGAGGAATCAATTGCGGCATCAATAAAAAGATCTCTTTGGCCTGATAAAGAGTAGTCTGCAAAATGTTCTTTTTGAAATTTTGATGCATTTTTTAACACTTGATAAGGCATTCCTGCTAGTTTTGCAACTTGAAGTGCATAACTAGATTTAGCAACCCCTGGTATAACCTTCCTTAAAAATTTTATCTGGTTATTTTCATTTGTGACATCTAAAGTTAAAAGATTGACGTCTTTATCTCCAAGATAAGTTAATTCATGGTAGTGGGTAGCAAAAAGGGTTTTAATTGAATTTTTTTTAAGATAATCAATTATTGCATAAGCTATAGACATTCCATCTTGAGTACTAGTCCCTCTTCCAATTTCATCCATAATCACTAAGGATTTTTTTGTACAGGTGCGAATTATAAAACTTGCTTCTTTCATCTCTACGAGAAATGTAGATTCTCCACGAGCTAAATTGTCACTTGCTCCTACCCGACAGAAAATTTTATCTGTAAGTCCTATAACTGCTTTTTCTGCAGGAATAAAGGAACCAATTTGTGCTAGAAGAACTATTAAAGCATTTTGTCTAAGATAAGTAGATTTTCCTGCCATATTTGGTCCGGTCATCAAAACAAATGGAGGGTTTAAGTTTGTATCATTAGAAACAAAGCTTCCTGGTGGTATGTTATTTTCAACAACAGGATGGCGGCCTTTAATAATAGTTAATTCAGTTGTATCAGTAATTATTGGGCAATTATAATTTTTTTCAATAGCTATATTTGAAAGACTTTGAAAACAATCTATCAAACTTAAGAAATTTCCAATTAAATTTAAAACTTTAGCTTTACTACTACAAAAATTAGAAACTTTTTCATAAATTTCCTTTTCCAAAATTTCTGCTTTTTTTTCATTTAATAAAGATTGTTTTTCAAATTCATTAAGTTCATCAGTTACAAAACGTTCACTGTTAACCAGTGTTTGTTTTCTTATAAATTGAGAAGGAACTTTATCTAGTTGTCCCTTGGAAACTTCAATAACATAACCTGAAATTCGACTATTAACTAATTTAATATTGGTAATTCCAGTTTCTTTTTTAATTTCATTTAAATAATTTTCAAAAACTTGATTATGATTTTGTATCAATTTACGAATTTCGTCTAATTCATTATCAAAACCATCTAAAATTACTTTACCACTTACAAAAGGTCCACGATTTTCTTCATTAATACTTTTATCCAATACAAGAATAAGTTGTTTTATTTCTTCAATTTCACCATCTTTAAGGTTTTCATCGAAAAGAGTATTAAACTTTTCTATATCAAGTTGATAAATACTTAAAAAGGATTTAAGAGTATATTTAATTCCAACAAGATCAAATGGTTTTGCTCTTTTTAAGAAAACTCTATTAGTCAATCTTTTTATATCCATGCTATTGTTAAGAAATTTTTTTGAACTTTTTCTTAATTCATCATTCTTTATAAAAAATTTTATCCAATCTTGTCTAAATATTATTTCTTCTATGTTGTACAAAGGAAAACTAAGCCATTGTTTTAACATGCGTTGCCCTGCAGAGGTTGTGGTTCGGTCTATAGTGTTAAATAAAGAATACTTTTTACTAGAGTCATAATTATTTGTAAACAACTCAAGATTTTTTCTGGAATTCTCATCAATTTGAAGGTATTTCTTATCATTAACAAGTTTAAAGTCAAAATATTGTATTTGGGTTGATTTTGAAGTTGCTTTAATATAACGAAGAAGAGATAAACAAACATTATTTAGTTTATCATGAGGTCCTTCCAAGTATTTTTCATAAGAATTATTGATAGAAAATTCTTTAATTAAGCTTTCACCATTTTTATTTGAAAAATACCAATTTGGTAGTTTCGTAACTAGGGAATTTCCTTGATCTAGAAGAAGGCGAAGTTCTTCGTTTAAAAAATATTCATCTTCATTTATTAAAATTTCCGTAGGAACAATTTGTTCAATTAAAGTTTGAATACTAGAAATTTTATTTTTCTCATCCAGACGTTTTAGAAAAAAATCTCCAGTAGAAATATCACAATAGCAAGCTGAATGACCATAAATTGAAAGAAGAAAATTATAAGAACCTGAATTTAAAAATTCATCCTCGACTACTGTTGCGGGTGTAATTACTTGAATTACATCTCTCTTAACTAATGTTTTTCCCGGACTTGCTAATTCAAGCTGTTCGCAAATAGCAATTTTCTTTCCTAAATCCAATAAACGTTTAATATAATTTTTAGCTGCATGAAAAGGTATCCCACACATTGGTGAAGAACCACGATGGGTTAATGTTAAATTCAAAAGCCTTGAAATTTCTTTGGCATCATTATCAAACATTTCATAAAAATCACCCAAACGAAAGAATAAAACTTCATTTGGATGTTTTTCTTTTATCGAAAAATATTGCTTCATTAATGGTGTAAGGTTTTCAGTCAAAATTTAATCCTCAAATTAAATTAAATCAAACTAGTAGAAATTGCAAGAACTAAACTTAAACCACTATTAGTATTGGCATCATTACTAAATAACTCACCACCTACCCATTCAAAACTATTATTACTGCTTGTATTATAGGTAGCATTTTTAACTAGATAAAGGCCCAATGGGAAACCTGGAATTTTAATTTTTAAACCAACTCCAGCTGCCATGTACCAAGAAATATCATTAAGTTCACTTAATGATTTCTGAACTCCAGTAAAACTTGTAAAAGCTTCTGCTTGAACAACATCCTCTACAAGTGGATATCCAACCTCAATCATATTATCCATAAGGAAGGAAAAACCAGTCATAGTGTCAAAGCCTCTGCCAATAGTCATTCCATCAATATATAATAATTCATAGGTAGTAGCACCAAGAGAAGCTGAATGCCAATTCAAACCGGGATTACTTGTATCAGTTGAATTATCGTAAAATTGAGGTAACATAAAATTCAAAGAACTACTTACACCAAGAACAGCATTTTTAGTAGTCTTTTCCCCTTCAATTCCAAATAACTTAATATATCCTGCAGCACTTGTTGTAGATTTTATATAATTGGAAAGTCCTCCTAGTAGTCCTCCTGCATAGGTAAAGGTTTGAGATAGAACATATCCTTTTGTTGTTTTATCAACAAGGTCCCTTCCATCCCACTGAAATGAAAAAGTCAGTTTATTTGAAAATTGCCAGTCTTCTCCATAAAGTTTAATTAAATTTTCATAAGGGTCATAACTAGAATCAAAAATAGCCCTATTTAATCCAATACTAAGTCCTGTCCCAAATGAAAGCCTTCCAACGTTATATATAAAGGTATATCCAGTACTGTAACCAAAACTAATACGATACAAATCATAATCCATTAAATATTGATCAGCTGGGTCAGAGTACTCACTGTTTTCATAAGCTGAATAGCTCAAATATCCTAGAGGGAAGCTGCTATCATCATCTTCACCAGTGTAATAATTACTTGAAATTCCTCTTTGAAGAACATCATCAACTTGAGTTCTAGAAAAATTCAAAGAAAATTTATTTGACCATCGAGTATTTTTAAACCAATCATCACTAAAGGATAAGGAAACTTCCTGGGTATCAGGAGATAAAGTAGTATTAACTGATAAATCTTGTCCTAACCCTCTAAAATTTTTATCTGACCATTGAAGGAATCCACTTATTGGAAATCCATCAACTGTACCACCAAAGGTAGCTCCAAAATTAATATCTGTCTGTTTCCCTTCTTCAAGTAAGAATTCAATACTAATTTTATTATCAGGAAGGTTTTTAATATTATAATTAAGATTTGTTAAAAGGCCTGTGTTATATAAGTTTTGATAACTTGTGATTAAATCTTCTTTAGAGAAAACTTTACCTTTTTCTAAGGTTATCTCTCTTTCAAATACTTTAGACTTAGTTTGGGTAATTCCACTTATAGTAATTTCATCTACAATAGCTTGTTCATTTTCAGTTATGTTTAAAACATAGCTAATAGTCATTTTAACATCGTCTCTATTTTCATTAACTTTGGCGACATGGTTTATATATCCATTATTATAATATAAATCTGTTATTTTTGAGAATTGTTGTGAAACAGATTCTAAGTTTACCTTTTCACCTGTCTTTAATGTAATAAGGTTATTTATTTCATCATCAGAAAAAACAGAATTACCTGTTACTGACATACCGGCATAAGTCCATTGCAAACCTTCATTTATGACATATACTATTTTTACTTCTTGATATTTTAAATTCTTTTCACTACTTTCAATATTTTCTACTTTTGTTTCAGTAATTACTGCATCTACATAGCCTTGTGTTTGATAATAAGAGATTATAGCAACCTTATCTTTTTCAATATTAGCAGAGTTTAAATATCCAGAATGGAACAAGCTTTTTTTCTTAGATACCAATTTACTACTTAATAAACTAGATTCAAATATTTCATTTCCCTCAAATTGGATATCAACCACTCTTTTTTGAACACCTTCATTAACATTAAAAATTAAATTTACTTTATTAGTTAAGATATCTAATTCTGAATCAAATTCTATCTTTGCATCATCAAATCCCTTTTGGATATAAACTTGTTTAACTTGATTAACTAATAAATTAGTGGCCATCTTTAAATCAACATCAAAAAATTGTCCTGAAGAAACACTTGTTACCCCTGCTAAAAGATCAGAAGAGTTTATTCTTTCATTGCCTTTAAATTCAATTTTATTAACCATAGGAGTTTCAGTAAAATCAAAAGTTATACTTGAATTATTGGAATTCTCACTAAACTTTTTTACATCAATTACAATGTAACTGACTCCATCAAGAGCGTATAATTTATTTTGTAGTTCTGTAAAAGTTGCATCTGTAAATTGTTTACCACGATATGGATACAAAATATCATCAACCTTAGTTTGACTAATATTCTTTAATCCAGTTGCTTGCAATTGTTGCATTATTTGTCCTTCCCACCAATTTGCTTCTTCTGCAAACAAGGGAAGAGTTAAGCTTATCATAATAACAATTATTATTAATATATTCTTTTTCATTACAACTCCTAATTAAACTAAAAACTAATTTTCTTTGAAATACTAAAACCTATAGTATCGAATAAATTAAAAATCGACAACTCCGTTGGTTTGAAAAACACAGAAAAAACACCCAAAGGATTTTCCCAATCAACGCTTATTTCCATATCTAAAATCAAATCTTCACTTAAAAATCCTGAAATCATTTTATTTCCAGAATACTTTTCGGCCTTTAATCCTAAATACCCTTGAAGGAACAAATCATTTCCCAAGTACTTTCCAAAATAAAAATTTGTCCCATCAAGATATCTTGCAACTGGATCTATGTCTTTAGAAATATAACCACCAGGAAGAACCTCAGTTACAAGATTTTGAACAATATTTGAACGGAAAGTAAACATATCCAAGCTTAAAGATTCTTTTATTACCTGAGTAATATTAAAATTTTCGTTAGTGTTTAATAGTCCTAATTTGGAAATTGCATCAGCAGCTGCCACTGTAACGGATGCCACTGATGATAAAGAAGCTCCTTGATAAATTCCAGTTGGAAGAATATTTTGTCCTAGAATTTTTAATATTTCATTTTCACTTAGAGACGGAATACTTTCAAAAGTTGGATTTATATTATTTAAACTTGCATCTTTTAACTTTAAATAAATATCTACCTTATTTCCATCACTATCATAATCTCTTATTTTTGCTGAAAGATCTATTAATATTCCTTCGTTTCCTTTCCCTGCCTGTTCAGTTTGAAATTTCAATGTACCTGAATTTACCCTAAAATCTTTTTGGAAATAATATATTTGCCCACTTTTAAATCCAATTTGTCCGTCAATTCCAAACTCATTTGTCACTGGATCCAAATTTATATTGATTTTTTGGTTTTCATTCAAAGTTACATTTAAGATTGGATCCTTTTTCCCTGGAAAATAAAATTCATTATTTTTCCCTGTTACTATATTTAAGTTTACCGCAAATTTACCTTCTATTGGGTACCAAGAAGGAATTTCTCTTGTAAAAATTGTATCTATCAAGGAATTGGCAATAGAAACATCGGTATAAAAATAAGAAAATTCTCCATCATCACCAAGAGTAATCAAACCTGTAGCTTCTACTTCAATATTTATATTAAAATTATTATTAGAAATTGGATACCAAACGTAAACAGGATCAACAGCATCTAAAAGTAATTTATAGGTAAAATTCTGAGGATTACTTAAATCTCCTATAAATTGAATTTTTCCTTTCTTATAAATATGATCAGCTTCTTTTTCAAAGAAAATTGGTAAATTTGGAGTGTTCATTTCTCCATCAACAATAAACAAAGATAGATTTGGAATATGGATTATTTGTCCAGGTGTAAAAAATAAAGAAAATCCTGTTTTATCTGAAGTAATTGTTCCATAGGAATGCATTTTCTTTGCATCTCCATAAAGATAGAGCTCACCTTCCAGAATTCCTTCGTAAATATTAACGACAGGAAAATCTATTAAATAATTAATTATATTGGCTGGTAAATATAGATTATTTATATAAATATCAAATTCAGAATTAAAATTACCATCGATATTAAAACCAAATCCCCATTTTTTATTCAGAGCTAAATTTATGGATTTTTTAGCAAAATTATAGTTTCCATTTAGATAATTTCCATTTACAAGTAAATTATTGTTTAAATAACTTATATTAAAATTCAAATCATCTAATTTGTATTCAGAATTACAAAGATCAAAGTTTGAAAAAACCATTTTTAAAGTTAAACCTTCAATTAAACTATTAAAATCAGGAATAGAAAAATTAAAATTTGAAAGGTTAGATAGTTTAAATTCTTTCAAATTATAATATTCAACTAATTTTTCAAAAATTAAAGAATAATTAGTACTGGTTGCAAAATTAAAACTATGATTTACATCTTTTTCAGATTGTGTTTTATTATAATCTACAAATCCACCCAAGTTAAAATCCAAATTTTTTAAATCAATGGTACCTTCCAGATTTTTAATTTGCAAATCTCCAAAGTCTAAATTACCATTAGAAATATCTAAAGAAAGGTTTTTATAATAAAGGTTTCCATTTAAAATTTTATCGTTTAAGTTTAGAGAAAAGGTTCCATAAGAATCTTCTTGAGTTCTTCCTAAAATCTTTAAGTTAAATATACTTTTTGAAGAATTCTTGTTCATAATAAAATCGTTTAAATTAACATTTTGTACTTCAACTAAATATTGCTGTTTTAAAAATGCAGCCTCAATTTGTTCATCATCTTTGATTAAACTAAACCTAAAGGTTAAATTAGAAAAATCTCTCTGAAATAATGTTGACCAATTATCAAAATTAAATTTAATAAAACCATAGGCTGGATCATCTTTAGAGAAACCAATTTTTATATTTTCAAAATTAACTTCTGAATTAGTAACATCAAAATCAAACCTTAATATTCCCTCTTCGAAGCCATTAATTTCAAAATTTTCCAAGGAAAAGTTAAAAATATCATCAAGTAAATTTATTTTACCCTTTATAATTGAAGAAAGTCCTAATGATTTTTCAGAGGGAAACCAAAGTGGAAATTCATCAAGATTACCATCTATATTGAAAATTGAATTTTCTTTATCATAACCTAAATTCAAAGATAAACCTGTCGATAATATTGAAAGGGTTAAATCTTGAAAATCCAAGAGGAATTTTAACGAATAATTAATATTGGAATAATTTAATTCGGTATTCAATTCGTATGTTTTAGTATCATCGTGAACTATTTCACCTTTAAAGTAAAAATCTTTCTTTAATGGTGAGCTTAAATTAAAAACACTTAAATTTTCATTTTGTACCAAAAAATCCAAAGCTAATAATTTTTCGCCATTTTGAATTTTCTGTAAAACAAATTTACCTTCAGGTAAGAGATTAAAATTATCAAAGTCCCCTTGTTGAATTATTTCATTATTTATTGTTCCATCATAGTACAAACGCAAACCCAAACCACTTAAAGTAAAATTATTAATAAAAAATAAATCATCCTTAGAGTTAGCTTTAACTATTAATGCAAAATTTTCATTTTTTCCATATAAATCTAAATCTTTTGCTGCCATGGTCAAAAATATATTTCCATTTAGGTTTTGAAATCCGTTATTCTCAAGCCTAATACTTGAACTAAAGTTCGTTGAAGGTTTAATAAATTTTTTGGTAATATTTGGTAATATTTCATATAAATTATTAAAAGTAGCAAAATTAAAATCTTTTAGTTCTAAATTTACTAAAATATCGTCATTAAATAAGTTATAATCTCCTTCTAATAGTACACTATTTAATAAATTCATATCAAAATTTATATCTCTTATTTCCTTATCTTGTTTATAATTTAAAGTAAGGTTATTTCCTCCTCCTATAGTCTTAAGATAAAAGTCATCCAAAACTAATTTTGCAGATTGAATTAAATCATTTTCTTGAAATTCAAAATGAATATTACTTTTAAAATTACCTAAAATTGAATTACTAAAATCAGTTTTTCCAACAAAATCAAAAATTCCAGAATAATTAAAATCTAAATAATTTACAGTTGCAGATAAACTAGAAACTTCAGTATTATTTAAACCAAATTCCTTCATTTCGGAAAAGTTAACCAAATTTGAATTTAAATTGGAAGAAAAATCTTTAGTTATTAAATTATATTTAAGATTTCCGTTTAAAAATGGTAGAGAAATAGAATCAATTCTTTTATTAACTAAAGTAAAAATAGAATTTTCTAAACTTAAAGAAGAAATAATATTAGTTTTATCTAAATAATTGATATTTATATTAATTAAAGAATTTTTTAAGTTGTAATCTAAATATGAGAAATCAGAATTTTTACTAGTTATAGTTGAAGAAAAATTCTTTTGATTAAAATTATATAGCAAATTCAGATTTAATTCATCGATATTAAAATCAAATCCCTGATATGAACCTTCAACTGACTCTAAATAGATTGTGCCCTTTCCTTCTGGGTTTTCAACCCGATCAAATAAAAGATCTGAAAGCCCATGGAAATATATTTTATCAATTGAGAAATTATTTTTAAAGTTAAAACCATTAATAATGAGGCCAAGCTCATCGTTTTCGTTTATGGCAAGGTCAGTTTCCTTTAAGTTGAAAAGTTTTCCTTTATAACCAATTTCTGTTTCAAAAAAACTTAATGACAAATTACTTAAATTTAAACCATAATCAAGAGAGGCTGTTCCGTTAAATATAGTATTTTCAATTTGTAAATCTTGATAGTTAAATTTAATATCAGAATTATAAATACTAAATTTAAAACCAGTTCTTTCTAAAATTGAAGTAAAAAAATTGATAGAAGAAGATGATTGATTATTATTTGTAAAATTCTCAATATCTTTTTCATTTACGGATAAAGAAGCATTATTAATTGTAATATCAAAAATTTGATTACCAGAAAAATAATGTGAAACAATACCTTGTAAATTGGTACCTAAATCAATTTTCTCAATAGTAGTAATTTCGTCATCTAAGAAAGTAAAAGAAAGACCTTTAACCTTAATATCCTGAAGAAATTTTCTATCAACATTGTTAAATTTAATTTTATAGTTTGCACTTTTTTCAGATTTTGAAAATAAATTGAGTAGATATTGTTGACCAATTTCCGGTATAGAAAAATACACAACAAAAACTCCCAAAAGGAAGACTATTAAAATTGAGGATATTAGGCTAGAAGCAGATACTCGATACTTCATAAAAATATTATATCAATTGTATTGATTGTTCACAATAAAAAATTGTACTATCGTGGTACAAAGTTATTAAAACAGGTGGAAATATGAACCAAATACTTAAAAATTTTTATGTTCTTGAAGGTTTGGATGGAGCGGGAACCACTACTCAAACTAAATTAATAGAAAGTTTTCTATTATCAAAACAAATCCCATTTTTTTTAACTTTTGAACCAACTTCTTCAGAAATAGGACAAATTGCAAGAAAGATATTACAGGGTAAAATTCAAACAACTCCCCTTGCCCTTGCTTTTCAATTCTGTGCAGATCGAGAAGACCATTTAAATAATAAAGAAAATGGAATTATTAAGAAACTAGAGGAAGGAAAAAAAGTTATCTCTGATAGGTATTTTTATTCTTCTTTAGCTTATCAAAGTTTAGGGGCTACTTATGAAAAAGTTAGAGAATTAAATAATTTTCCAGCACCAGAATTTATATTTTTTCTTGATACTCCTTGTGAGGTATGTATCGATAGAATTGATATTAGAGGTGCTTCTAAAGAACTTTTTGAAGAAATAGAAATATTAAAAAAGGTTAAAAATAATTATGAAAAGGCATTTTCGGAACTTGATGACAAAGTCAACTTGATCAGAATTGACGGAACTTTACCAAAAGAGAAAATTTTTGAAATAATTAAAAAATATTTATAATGAAGGAAGTTTCTTTTCAAAAAATTTATCCAAATAAAGCTCTAAGATACATAATTATAAATTCTAATGATGCCAAAAAATTCATTGATGGTATGACAAAAATTGCTGGTTATAGTTTTAATACTTTAACTAAATATTTTTCTCGTAATAATTTTCAGTTCAACCCAAATATTAATTCTTTACAAAAAGTTTGTGACTATTCAGAAATTAAGCTTCTTGATTTTTTATTTTTAAGTCAAAGCAATAACTGCTCCAATGATTTCTATTTTAAAAATCCAAAGAATTTCCTTCCTTTTTGTACATCATCAATCCAATTAGAAAGCCTTAAACTTTATTTTAATGATAATTCTTTTTCAATCGACTTAGAACAAATAATTTATTTTCTGTCAAAATCACGAAAGAAAAAAAATCTTAGTGAACAAGAAATAGCTAACCTTTTAAATGTAAAAAAACAGAGAATCTCTCAAATTGAAAATTGCTATAAAATAGAAAATAGCTATAAATTGAAAACAATAGTTTCTTATTCAAATGCCATCGGATTTCCAATAGAAGCAGCTATTATTAATACTCTTACATTAAAAAGGTTGCATCTCCATAACTAAAGAACCTGTATTTATCTTCTATAGCATGTTTATAGGCTCTCATTATATTCTCCCTTCCTGCAAAAGAAGAAACAAGGACTAGTAAAGTTGATTCTGGAGTATGAAAATTAGTAAGAAGTTGGTTTACTACATTAAATTTATAACCTGGAGAAATAAACAAATTAGTTTTTGCATATCCTGGTTCAACTTTATCTGTTTTTAAATTATAGGCACTTTCTAAAGTTCGAACACTGGTTGTTCCAGTTGCAACTATCTTTTTTCCTCTTTTTCTATAGTCATTAATTATTGAAGCGGCTTCTTCAGAAACAAAGTAAGACTCATAATGCATATGGTGATCTTCAATATTAACTCCACGCATAGGAATAAAAGTTCCCATTCCAACATGAAGGGTTACACTTACTATCTTAATACCTTTTTCTTTAATTTTATTCATAATTTCTGGAGTAAAATGAAGTCCAGCTGTAGGAGAAGCTACTGAACCTGCTTTATCAGCATAAATGGTTTGATATCTTGTTTCATCTTGAAAATCATCTTCTCTTTTTATGTAAGGTGGAAGAGGAACGTGCCCTGATTCAATAAAAAATGTTTCATCAATTACAATATCTGGTTTTAAATATTTTAATCCATCTGAACAACTTTCAATAATAGTAGCATGAAATGCAATATTATTTTTATGATCGAAGAAGGTATAAGATTTTCCAACTCTTTGTTTTTTTGCTTTGTTTGTCATTACTAACCAACAATGATCTTCTCTCTCGCTTAAAAAAAGAAATTCCACTGTTCCATTGTTTTCTGTAATTCCAAAAACTCTTGCCTTTCTCACCTTTGAATTGTTAACAATAAGAAGACAATCATTATCTAAAAATGAAGGAAAATCCTTCATATCTGTATCTTTGTATTCACCGGTATTTTTATTTATAACCAGAAGTCTATCTTCACCTCGAACCTTTGCAGGTACCTGGGCAATCAATTCTTCTGGTAAATCAAAAGAGAAGTCCTTGACTAACATTATTATTTCCTTTCTGTAAATTTAGCAATTCATATGCTTTTTTTGTGACCATTCT
>JBAYZQ010000049.1:0-12792 GCA_041672385.1 Sphaerochaetaceae bacterium
AGCCTCTGTAAGTCCTTTAAGAAAAATGTTGTTAGAAAAGTGTAAAAAAAAGACCCTACTTATTAGAAGTAAAGAATTTATTCGTCTATTCTTTTAAATGTTGCTGATAAAGTAAGGATATGTACGTGTATACATATATATTCACATATATATATAAATATTTCTCTGTTATTTGTGAAAAACTTTAAGGAGGGTTGAATGAGAAAGAATTTTTTGCGTCTAACTGTTATACTGGGGGTATTATTGTTAATGAGTAGTTGTGCATCAATGATGGCATCTATGGATTTAAAAAGTGCTCAAAAAAAAGCTACAGAACATGAGTACTCCGAAGCTATATATTTGGCAGTATCTGCATTAACTCGTAGTGAAGGTGAAAATACTGAAGCGGCTAATCTTATTATAGAAATAGTAAATCAAGGTGATGCTTATTATAATGCTTTAGTTAAACAATATCGTCAACCAGACCAAGATAATGCCACAGCTAGAATTTATCGGGCATATGAGGCACTAGCAGAAATGTACAATGTAGTTTCTAAAAATAATCTTGAAAACTTCACTGCGGGTGGAATGAATTATAGTGTGAAAATTAAAGATTATACCACTGAACTAGATACAGCTAGAGAAGATGCTGGTAAAACATACTATGATGCAGCTGTTCGTAAGATGGGTGAAGGTACTTTAGCTGAATATAGAACGGCATATGCTAATCTTAATTTTGTCAGATCTATTTACGCCAACAAAGCAATTCCTTTTAATGATATTGATAGCAGAATGGAAACAGCTAAAATTAAAGGTACCATTGATATTTATATAGTTGTTGCTAATGATCTAGATTTTAGCGTTAGTGAAGTTTCTATGGGACAGTCAATTAAAGAAGCTTTTAATTTCAATTCGGATTGGGTAGAAAGCCATTATGGACTTCAAGTTGATATGGCATATAGTGCTTGGGAATTGGCTAATGCAGGACAAAATTTCTTGGATTCTAAAACAGGAACAATGAAAAGTAGCAAAGGTGTTATAGACTTTGGAAGGGAAGTTGGTGCCGATATTGTAATTTACGCCTCTTTTGATGGTTTAAAAAGTGATGAAATCAAAGTCACTAACCATACTGATAAATTTAGTGGCACAAGCACTGAAGGTGTAGAATATGTGTTGGATTTAGATTGGAGTAGATCCTCCAAACAAACTAGTCTTAATTATAGTTATTATGTTGTAGATGTAAATGCAAACAAAATTCTTGCAGACTTTAAAGATAAGACATTTACACGTGATATTGTTTTTTATACTGGAACATACACACTTACCCCTGATATCTGGAGCATAAGCACCTCGAAGAATTTTGCTGAACTTCTAGGTATTAAAGATATTGTGGATTATCGTTATGTTAATTTTGGGAATAACGGCTGGGCTTATAGAACTAATTATTCATCTTCGGACTTAGAATTGAGAGATAAAGAATTCTATGATAAAGGTATGCAAATATTTAAAGATAACGCTCAAGGTGAAGTAGAGTATATGGCTATAACAGGTATCAAAAAAGCTATTTCAGCTGCAATTGAAGATTATATTTAAGAATATAGTCAATTTTTATTAAAGGCAGTCTATAACTTAGGCTGTCTTTTTTATTAAAGGAAGAACTATTATAACTTGACCTATGTTGGTGCAGGGCATAGTATTAATTAAACACTGAATTTCTTTTAATATAAAAGTTTATAAAGAGTGTGGAAAGGAAAAAAATGACATTAAGCGAACAATTAAAAGAAAAACAAAAACAATCTATAAAAAATCGTTCTAAAATAGCAGCAAATCAAATGATTGAAGCTACTTTAAACCTAAAAGAATCAGGAATTGAAGATAGAGCAAAAGAAACAGGTGATATTTTTGATAACGCAGTCCTTTTAGATTTAAAATCCAAAGAAGTAGACTTGTATAATTTATTAAAGGGACGTCCCGCTATAATTAGTATCTACAGGGGATCTTGGTGTCCTTATTGTAATTTAGAATTACGAGAATATGAGTCACTATTAAGTAAGAAAGAAAATAAAGATGTAGTTATGTTTGCTATTTCTCCTGAAAAACCTGATGTAACCTTAGTGGAACAAGATGTAAGTAAATTAAATTTTACCGTTTTGAGTGATGTTGATAATAAATTAGCAATTAAACTAGGAATTATGTTTCACCTTCCAAAAACTTTTCAACTCTTATATGGTGAAAGCTACGGGTGAAACAAATTATAATTTTCCAATACCTGCCACCTATGTTATTGATAGCAATCATAAAATTATTAAAGCATGGGTTGATGCTAATTACACAAAAAGAGCTGAACCTAATGAAGTTCTTTTCGCTTATTAAACATTTTAAAATAAGTTTGAATTATTACTTACTTCTCAAGTTTCATTTGTCAAATTTCTATTTTTTGTAGTATTTCTTTTCATTTTTCATTATTATTCAATGATTATGGATTATTCTTCTCTTTTCATCATTTTAAGTGCTGTATTATGGGGAACAACGGGAACTTCGCAAGCTTTTTTATCAGCTTCAATTCCTCCTTTAGTAGTTGCTTCTCTTAGAATGATAATTGGAGGTAGTTTTTTATTTGTGATATCTTTTTTAGATAAGGAATCAACAATAAGAGATTTGAATAATAAAAAATCAATAATTATATCTTCTGTTTGTATTTCGCTTTATCAACCTTTTTTCTTTATAGGTGTTTCGAGACTTGGGGTTGCCCTTGGAACAATTTTGGCAATTTCAAGTGCTCCAGTATTCTCGGGATTAATTAATAAGATATTTAAAATCAAGAATACAAAACAATGGATTTTTGCCACAACAATATCAATTATTGGTTGTATTTTTATTTTTTATGATAATGATCAAAGTCATATTGATAATTTAGGGGTTTTTAGTGCTCTATCAGCAGGACTAAGTTATTCTCTTTTTGTATTTAATTCAAAAAAGGCTTATTCAAAGAACTCAAGGATAAAAACTAATGGGATTATATTTTTCTTTGGGGCAATTTGCCTTTCGCCTTTTTTGTTTATTTTTAAAGGTTCTTATCAATTAGAAACCAGTGATTTATTACCTTTATTACATTTAGGAATTATTGCTACAAGTTTATCTTATACCTTATTTTCAGTTGGAATAAAAAAAGTTTCCGCAGAAAAAGCTGTTACCTATACTTTAGCAGAACCACTGACAGCTTCTTTATTAGGAATTTTATTACTAAAGGAAACCTATAATACAAAAATCTTAATTGGAGTAATACTTATTTTTATTGGATTAGTAATCAATAACATAAAAAAACAAATTTGAATTAACTTGAAAAGAATATCAAATAAGTTTAAATATCTTAGCCTTTCACAGAACCTGCTGTGATTCCGGAAATAAATTGTTTAGACATTGATAAATATAATGTTAAAACAGGAATTGCTGAAAGCGTTAATACCGCCATTACCTTTGACCAGTCTGTTTGATACTGTCCAAATAATTTATTGACACCAAGTAATAAGGTTTTTGATTTCTCATTGTTAATAAGAATTAATGGGAACCATAAATCATTCCAGAATGGCACTAAATTGTAAATTGCGACGGTTGCCAAAGCTGGTTTTATTAAAGGCATAATTATCATATGGTAAATTTTAAATCTTCCAGCACCATCAAGCAAGGCTGCTTCTGTAAGGGAATAAGGTATTTCTCTTATAAATTCTGTCAATATAAATATTCCAATTGGAATTCCCATAGCCACATAAATTGGTACCAAAGACCAAATGGTATTAATAAGGCCAAGAATCTTCATTATTTCAAGTATCTTAATAGAGGCAATTTTAATTGGTAACATCATTCCAGCTATCATGAAAAAGAATAATATTTTTGAGCCTTTTCCCTTCCAGTTGGCAAAAGAATAACTTGCTAATGAAGTTACAAATAACATTATTAGTAAGGATAAAATTACAACAATAAAGCTATTTTTAAAATAAATTAAAAACTGACTGTCTCTAAATACTGAAAAATAATTATTAAAATTCCACTTTGCAGGCAAACCAAAGGGGTTTGTATAAATAGAAAGTTTTGTTTTAAAAGAATCTATAACCAATACCCAAAGGGGTAAAATTACAATAAAACACCAAATAATCATTATTATATGAGATCCGAAATGTCGATTTTCTTTTTTTAAGGATTTTCTTTTAGTTATCAATTGTCACCTCCTTGAGTCGCTTTAAGAGTCGGAACTACTCCAAGAGCTAAGACAAAGAAAGTAATGGTAGCAATTGCTGCACCTAGTCCAGTATCAGGTATTCCAATTGGATGTTGACCTGCAATTCCAACTCGATAAAACAAAGTACCAATTAAATCAGTAGAATATTCTGGTGCACCATTTGCATTTTCCATTGCAAAGATGATATCAAAGGCATTAAAGTTATTAACAAAAGTTAAAATAGAAACCATGCCAACTGTAGGTTTTATTAGTGGTAATTTAACTCTTGCAAATAACTGCCTTGAATTTGCACCTTCAATTTCTGCTGCTTCAATGCAATCTTCAGGAACATTTCTAAGAGCAGCAACGAACATCATTGTTGGAATTCCCATCCATTGCCAACAGGAAACCAAAGTACAACTAATCAAGGCTGTACTTGATTGACCAAGATAAGGTTGAGCTAGAAACCCTAATCCTATTTTTTCAAGGGTAGGACCTGACCAAATAGGATTTAATAATAATTTCCATAAATAGCCAGTAACTAAAACGGCAAATGTCGTAGGAATGAATATTATTGTCTGGTAAAACTGACGTCCTTTCATGGTTCTATTTGTAAGAATTACAGCAAACAAAATGCCTAGACAATTTTGCATTACCATATTAATCAGAAAGAAAATCCAAGTATTTCCAAATGCTGACCAATATCTTGTTGATTTTTGAGGATCAGTAAACAAAACTATAAAGTTTTTTAGACCTACAAAAGTTCTAGAATTTATTGTATTTCCGGTATATAGACTTAATCTAAGCGAATCAAGCAAAGGATAAGCCATAAATACTACATAAAAAAGTAAAGCAGGAATAATATAGCGTAACCAATAATATTTTTTTTCTTCTACACAACTATAACTTTTTTTTTGCTTTTTGCTTTTAATTTTCATTATTTTCCTCAACAAAGAGGGGCTCACAAGGAGCCCCATTTAAGATTGAAATATCCTTAGTTTTCTGCTTTTAGTAAAGCCTGGATACTATCTGCAGCTTGTTTTGCTGTTTGTTGACCCTTCATAACCTTGATAACTGCTTGATCCATTGGTGAATATAAATCCATCAAAGCAGGCCATACAAAACGAGCATCTGTTTCTTTTCCAGCATTTAAAGCCAAACACTCATTAGCGTGGTCATTTGAAAGGGTAATTTCCTCATTAAGCATTGGGAAAAATCCAACTGCCATGTTGTTTGAAGCTACTGTAGCTCCTTCTTTTGTGCAAAGCCAAGCCAAGAAAGCTTTTGCCTCTTCAGGATGCTCTGTAGCAGGATTCATTGTAATTGCTGTATCTGGATGGAAACAAATTGCAGTATTTTTTCCTTTTGGTGCAGGCATTGCAAATACTCCCCAATTAAGGCCCTCATCTCCATAAACACCAAGAGTCCAAGAACCATCCATGAACATAGCCGCTTTACCAGTTGCAAATAAGGCTTGGCTATCATTATAAGTAACAGCGGAAAATCCATTTGGGCAATACTGAGCTATATCCGCCATTGCCTGATAGGCAGCTACAAAATTTTCATCATTCAACTTTTTTGTTCCATTTTCGTACTGTACTCTACTATCAGCACCACCAATGAAATTAGGTAAAATGCCACAGAAGAAACATTCAAAAATATCCCATTCATCACTAGTACCATTTGCTAGTGGAGTAATTCCATCAGCTTTTAGTTTGGAACAAACACTTAAAAAATCTTCCCAAGTAGTTGGAATATCAAGTCCTTCCTTGGCGAAAATATCTTTGTTATAATAAACTACATGTGATACAGCAGCAAAAGGTACAGCAAACATTTTACCGTCCGCCATTTGCCAAGGGGCTTTTGATGATTCAATAAATGCATCTTGAATCCCAGGGATATCACTACAATCGTAGAAATAACCAGCATTAAATAGCTCTTGACCAGTTGCATAGGACCTTGCATATAGCAAATCACCAGCTGTTCCACTATCTAATTTCAATCTTAAAGTTGCATTATAATCAGGTGGGTTTGTAGGCTTAAACTGGATTTCTACATTAGGAGCAACTTCATTAGTGTATTCTGCAAGCAAATTATTCCATTGTGCTACATCATCAGCTCTCCAAGATTCAAGGGTAAGAACTACTTTTTCATCATTTACGTTTTCTTCAGTACCACCGGCTATTATTGGAAATAGCAGAACCAAAGAAAGAATTAATACAAAACAAATACGACCTTTTTTCATTTTTTTCTCTCCTCATTTGTATGATTTATTCTTGCACTGAAAAAGTTAGTTGTCAACTGTAAATTAGCAATTTTTTCATTTAATGAATTAATAACAGCTTTCATAATAAATTTAAAATTTTATATAGTAAGTATTTAAATATAATATTTTTTTTACGAGATACTATATTTCTTTCTTTTTTTCATTGACCGAATATTTATCATATTATATAATCAATCTCAAAGAGGAAATAAAATTGGCAAATAGTAAATATCAGAAAATTATTAATAGCTATGCCTTACTTGAAATATTATATAGGGGACCTACTTCTAGAAAGAGTTTAGCAGAGGAATTAAATCTGCAGCCTTCCACTGTTTTTTATACAATTGATCGTTTAAGAGAACTTGGTTTAGTTAAAGAAAAGAAGAGTATTGGTAATGATAATTTTACACCAGGAAGAAAAAGTAAAAATATTTACATTAATCCCGAAGCTGGACTGGTTTTTGGAGTTGATTTAAAAATTAATCATTACCAATTAACTATAGTTAGAATGGATGGCTCGGTTTATTTACAAACAGAAAATAATTTTGACACTCCTGAAATAAATGAAGCTGTAGGAACAAAAGAAAGATTAATTCAATGTCTAAATTATATTGTCAAAATTGTAAAACAAAAATGCAATGGCTTTACTATTAGAGGAGGTTGTATATCTATACCTGGTTTAGTTGATAGTACAGGTCTTAGAATAATTAATAGTTGGTCTTTTGGTGTTAAAGATTTTGATGCAAGCCCATATTTAGAAAATCAAGGTTTTCCTTTTTACATGGAAAATGATGCTAATTGTTGTGCATTTAAATATTGTAAATCAAAAACTGATAGTTTTATTTATGTATTAATAAACAAATACAGTTCCCAAGATTTACCGTTGGATATACCCATTTTCGGTATAGGTAGTGGTATAGTTTTAAACGGAAAAGTGTGGAGAGGTTCTACTTCAAAGGCTGGTGAATTCTATAGTGCCTATTACCATGGAAATGATCCTAAAAGGTATTTAGATACTCCCAACGATATTTTAACTAATCTGGATTCTAATCCAGAAGAACAAACTCAATTCTTAACAGAGCTTCTTAGTAATTTAAAAACTGCTGATACTTTAATTAATCCCGATATTATTTACCTAAGTGGTGAAATTGAAAAATGGTCTGATAACGTCAACGAAATTCTTAGAAACAATGACAAAAGTTTTTGGTTAACAAAAAATGGAAGTACTACTTCATTTTTAAAAATTCTAAATAATACAAAACATGATACCTGTGAAGGGGCAGCCATACTTATGCTTAAGTTTTTATATCATATACCTTATTTTAGCAATGCCTCCACAAGTTGGGAAGATATTGCATCTCCTCTTTTGGATGGCTTAGACTAAATTATTCATTAATTTATAATAGAATTATGTTAGAGAAAACAAAAAGAATCTTTATTAATCATGAGAATATTTAAGAAAATTTAAAAACCACCAAGAAGATACATTTATATCACTAAAATGTGATTCTTCCAATAGTATTTTGTTTGCTAAGGGACTGGAACGATTTGCCATATTGCTATCAATTTAAATTATAAGTAAACTAATAATAAGAGGTAAGAATGTTAAATTTAAGTGAAGTTGATAAGGCTGAAGTGACTGTAATAATGGATAATTATGCAGATTGGATTCTTGAAAACACTAAGTATGTACAGCGAGCTGTGGATTGGAAAAACGGAAAAGAACTTAAAGTTCCTCTAATGGCTGAACACAGTCTTTGTCTTTTGATTAGTATTTATAAAAATAATGAAAAACATAATATCTTACTTGATGCTGCAGAAAATGGGGTTTCGTTAAAAAATAATATTGATATTCTCGAAATAGACTTAAAAACTGTTGGAAGTCTTATTTTAAGCCATGCTCATAGTGATCATACACATGGTCTTAACTGGGTAATATCCCAATTAGATAGCAGTGCTAATGTAATTGCACATCCTGATGTATTTCTTAGTGGTAGAACCTTTGTGGATAATAAAAACACCATTATTAATGATTGTCCTAGTAGAGGTAATATTATTAACCATGGTAATCCTATTATTGAGTCTCTTGAACCTTATACTCCTGAAAATGGATTATTTGCTGTTACTGGTCAAATTCCTAGAACTACAGATTTTGAAATTCTTAATTATGAATCTTATGTTATGAGAAATGGGGTCAAAGAGTTTGATAAGATTCTTGATGATCAAGCTATAGTTTTAAACATAAAAAACAAAGGTCTACTTGTAATATCAGGTTGTGCACATGCAGGAATTATAAATACAATTAATTATGCTCAAAAAATAACAGGAGTTAAAAAACTGTTTGGAGTTATTGGAGGCTTTCATTTGCCCCCAAAGTTTAATTCAGATGTTACAGAAAAAACTATAACGGCTTTAAAAAAAATGAATCCAGATATTATCGTACCAATGCATTGCACCGGTATTTATGCAATATCTAGATTTATCCAAGAGTTCAAAGATAATTGTAATTTATCTTGTGTTGGTTCTAAATTTACTTTTTCTTCTTAATATTTCATTTAGGTTCAAAATTGAAATCTCCATACCAATCAGCAAACGTATGACCATTTTTATTTAAATTAATAAATACTTAGAATTCTAACTTTTATTGTTGACTTTATTTGTTGATATAGCTATCTTATATATTAGTTAGAATTCAAGATATTTTTTGAGGAGTTAATTTTGCCAAGCCCTTTAGATTTACAAAACCTTGGAATGTCAATTAATACATTACCAAGATTTTTACATACAGTATTAAGTTCATTTAGACCTAACTTTAATATTCCTATCAAAAAAAATGAAATTAAGGCTATTATGGAAATTTATCATACTCCCAATAAAACGATGAATTTTTATATACATGCAGTAGATATGGAAAGTGGTTCTTTTACTTATTTAACTGATAAATTAGTACAGAAAAATATTATTATAAAAAAAGCTTCTTTAGAGGATAAAAGAAAAACTACTCTGAATTTATCTCCCTTTGGAAAAGAAATTGCTCAACAATTAATGGAACAGTTAAATGCTCATTTTTATTCTTTACTAAAAGATTTGGAGGATGAGGATCTCCAAGATTTAAAAAATGCATTAAGAGTATTAGATGCTATATATAGTAAAATAACCTAAACGATTTATTCTCCAAAAAATATCTGATTCTAACTAATTACTTTTCAGTTTTTTAAATGGAGAAATTTATGAATGATAAAACAAAAGAGTTAGAAACCCTACCAATTGGAAAATTATTAGCTCAATATTCAATTCCAGCTGTAATAGCAATGGTTGTAAATGCAATTTACAATGTAGTAGATAGAATATTTATTGGTAATTTTGCCGGTGAAAAGGCATTAGCGGGACTTACTATTGCTTTTCCTATTATGATGATTATCTTTGCTTTTGCATCTTTAATTGGTATTGGTGGTGCATCTTTAATGTCAATTAATTTAGGAAAAAAAGATATTAAACAAACTAGCAAAATCTTTTCTAATATGTTGAGCCTAGGTACAATAATTACTATTTTAATTCTAATATTATTAAAAGCAAACTTAGATAGTTTATTAGTTCTATTTGGAGCAACTGCTGATACAATTCAATATGCATCTAGTTATTTAACAATTATTATTTATGGTTTTATTTTCCAAATGATTTCATTTATATTAAACAGTTCTGTTAGAACAGAGAATCAACCAATATTATCAATGGTTTCAATGTTAATATCAGCAGTTACCAATATTATTTTAGACTATATCTTTATTGCTATTTTCAATATGGGTGTTGAGGGAGCTGCAATTGCAACTATTTCAGGTCAATTTGTTGGATTATTATTTTTACTATCCTTCTATATTAGAAAGAAAAGTGTTTTACAACTAAAACCAAAATATTTTATTCCAAATTGGAAAATATTTACTTCAATTATATCAATTGGAATAACAACCTTCTTAACTACCTTGGGGACGAGTATTGCAATGAGTTTTATGAACAGAGGGTTAGGAAAATATGGAGGAACTGCTGCAATTACAGCAATGGGAGCAATTAACAGTATTTTCACTTTATTTATTATGCCTATTATGGGAGTGCAACAAGGAATGCAACCAATTATAGGATATAATCATGGTGCAAAAAGACTGGACAGAGCTTATAAAACTTTAAAATTAGGTTTAATAATTGGGATAGCTTTTTCTACTGTTATGTTCTTATTGCTAGAAATATTTCCAAAAGCTTTTATAAGTATGTTTATTGATTCTAATTCTGACACAGTGAACATTGCAGTAACAGGTCTTAGAATTTATATGCTTAGTTTGCCTTTGTTAAGTATAAATATATATGTAGTAGGTTTTTATCAATCAATTGCAAAAAGTGTACAAGCTTTATTACTTGGAATAATTAGACAATTTGTATTCTTAATTCCTTTAATTATAATTTTTCAAAATGCATTTGGACTGATGGGGATTTGGTTTTCAGTACCTGTTGCTGATGGAATTGCAATAATAATTTCAATTATTTCATTAATTGTAAATTATAGAAATACTAAAAATACCATTAAGATACATAAAGAATCAGAACTTAGACTTGAAACCTAATAGGGTTCTAATAAATTAATGATTTTAGTTTTGGAATTTAAAATAAAGCAATACTTATTTTTTTTTAACTTTCTTTATCAAATCTCTACAACCTTAATCATGTTCGTCCTGCCTGGAGCTCCTATCGGGACTCCTGCGGTGATGACGATCTTATCTCCCGGTTTGATATACCCGAGGGTCTGGAGGTAGTTCGGTGCGATTTCGAACAATTCATCGATTGAATTCAGGTGAGGTATTAGGATTGGAGTGACTCCCCAGGAGAGAGCAAGACGTTGGACTGTTTGCTTGATCGGGCTGTAGGCGATGATTGGAACAGCCGGTCTGAACTTAGATATCAGTCGGGCAGAACTTCCGGAATGGGTAAAGCAGGTGATATAGGCTGCCTTGATCTCCATTGCGAGTTCACGTGTTGCCATTCCGACTGCCTCGGTTGTGCTCTTTCTTCGGTTGATCTCGATATCCTCCTGATTTAACCGCTGATCGAGGACGAGCCTGTGATAGGCGAGACTTGCTTCGGTATAGTTGATGATTCTCTCCATGATTTTCACGGCACGTAGTGGGTAGTTTCCTGCTGCAGTCTCTCCTGAGAGCATGACCGCACTTGTTCCGTCGAGGATGGCGTTCGCAATATCTCCGGCCTCCGCTCTTGTAGGCCTTGGGTTAGTCATCATCGACTCGAGCATCTGGGTAGCGGTAATCACTGGAAGTCCCGCAAGATTGCACTCTCTGATGAGCATCTTTTGTATAATCGGGACCTCTTCAGAAGAGGTTTCGACCCCGAGGTCTCCACGAGCAATCATGATGACACTCGACTCTGCGATGATGCTTGCGATGTCAGTGACCGCCTCTGGTTTTTCGATTTTTGATATGATGGGGATTTCTCTCCCATAGTTCTTGTACATGAACTTCTTCAATGCAATGACATCACCCGAACTCCTAACGAATGAGAGTGCTACGAAATCGAGATTATTTCTGAATGCAAAATCGAGATCCTGCTCATCTTTCTTGGTGTAGGAGGAGAGATGCTTTAGGGAGGCTCCCGGTAAGTTGACGCCTTTTCTCGGTTTGACTGTCCCTCCGTCAACGACCTCGGTGATGATGACTTTCCCTTCTATCTTTGATACCTTCAGGGCGATTAGCCCATCATCAATGAGGATTCTGTCCCCTTTTTCGACTTCTTCATGGAGGTAGGGATAATCTATACTGATTAGGTCTCTGTTTCCTTTGCAGGGTTCTGTGGTGATCTTCAGAGTTTCCCCTTCGTTCACCTGAAAAGAATCCACATCCAACTGCCCCACACGGATTTTCGGTCCCTGCAAGTCTTGGAAGATAGCGATTGGAGTATTGAGTTCTTCAGATGCCTTGCGTGCCCAGTCGACAGTTTGCTGGTGTTTTTCATGATTTTCATGGCTGAAGTTGAGTCTGATGACGCTTGCCCCTGACTTGATGATATCACGAATCATCTCATAACTATAGGAAGCAGGTCCTATGGTCGCTACGATTTTGGCATTTGTTGTGTTCTTTTGCATACATCACCTCTTATATTCATGATACGTTATATATTACAAACGTCAAGTTAAGTTTTTATGGGAATCTAAAAGTACCCTAAAATTAAAAAAAGATTCAAAAGTATAAAATATTTTAAGACATAACTAAATAAATATTTTGATAAAATAGGGTAAAATTACCCTTTTCTTTAAAAATGTCATTTAATATTA
>JBAYZQ010000050.1:0-12785 GCA_041672385.1 Sphaerochaetaceae bacterium
ATTTGTAATTTCACCAGGAACAAAAGTTTCAGGTATTCCAATATTCTTTTCACCTTTAACATAAGCTCCATAAGGTCCAAGATAAATTTGATTTTCCTCGGAAATTTGAGGTAACATTAATTTTTTTGCCTCTGAAGACTCAATATTCTTCATAGCCTTTTCTACTTGACTAGAAAGACCTTTCTCACCTTCATAAAAAGCCTTAATATAACTAAACTCTTCTATTTCATCACTCGAAATTCTATCTAAACTATCTTCCATTTCCTTGGTAAATCCATAATCAATATAAGAAGAAAAATTTTTCTCTAGCAAAGAAACAACCCCGAAGCCGATAAAAGTCGGAACTAAAACGCCATCTCTTTTGATAACATAGTTTTTATTGGTAATCCTTTCAATAATAGTGGCATAGGTAGAAGGTCTTCCAATTCCTTGTTTTTCAAGATTTTGTACTAAAGCAGCTTCTGAAAAACGACTTGGAGCTTTTGTTTCGTGAGGAACACCCTTTAAGTTTAAACATTTTAGAACTTCATTTTCTTTTAAGAAAGGAAGATATTTTTCTTTGTTTTCAAGAGTTGCCTCAACATCATCACTTCCTTCGACATAAGCCCTAATAAACCCAGGGAACTCAATCTGGACACCAGTGGCGGTGAAAGTCAAAACATCATCATTTTTACTTGCTTCAATGGTAACGGTTGTATTAAGTTTCCTAGCTTCAGCCATTTGACAAGAAATAGTCCTCATCCAAATTAATTTATAAAGACTAAAATTTTGACCAGAAAGTCCAGTTTCTTCAGGTTTTTTGAAAACTTCACCTGAAGGACGAATCGCCTCATGAGCTTCTTGTGCATTTGCAGAAGTTGCAGAAAAATAACGTGGCTTTTCTGAAAGATATTCTTTCCCATAAAGTTCTTCAATTTCTTTCCTAGCTGCCATAGTTCCTTCCTGACTTAAAGTTGGACTATCTGTTCTCATATAAGTAATAAGACCTTCTTCATAAAGACTTTGAGCTATGCTCATAGTCTTTTTAGCCGTAAGTTTAAGTTTTCTATTTGCTTCTTGTTGCAGGGTACTAGTAGTAAAAGGTATTGATGGTTTTTGAGTAACCTTACGTTGATTAACATTAGTCACAGTCCAAACACTGTCTTGTTTAAAATCATCAACATATTTTTTTGTAGTTTCTTCATTGAGTAGAATGCTTTTACCCTGAGCTTTAAAATCACCAGTAACGGAGTCAAAGTCTTTGCCATTAGCAACTCTAATACCATTAACTTTAGTTATTTTAGCCTCAAACTCTTTGCTAGAAGCTAGTAAAGATTGAATATCCCAAAAAGAATTCTTTTTAAAAGCCATTCTTTCTCTTTCTCGCTCTACAATCATTTTTAATCCAGGAGATTGAACTCTACCAGCAGCTAATTTTTTATTTGAAAGCTTCTTCCAAAGTACCGGACTTACTGTAAAACCATAAAGTCTATCAAGAATTCTTCTTGCTTCTTGGCTATGAACCAAATCCAAATCAAGATCTCTACCATTTTCAAAAGCTTTCAAAATGGCTTTTTTTGTTATTTCATGAAAAACCATTCTTTTATAAGGCACTTTAGGTTTCAAGACTTCTAATAAATGCCAAGAAATACTTTCTCCTTCTCTATCTTCATCAGTTGCAAGAATCAATTCAGTACTATTTTTAAGCTCATCTTTCAAAGCTTTTACTATTGGTTTTTTCCCTGTTGAAATAACATATTTGGGTTTAAAAGAATTTTCTACATCTATTCCAAGTTCACCTTCAGGCAAATCTCGAATATGTCCTTTACTGGCAATAACTGTACATTCTTTTGGTAAATATTTTTTTATGGTCTTTGCTTTTGTTGGTGACTCAACAATTATAAGTTTTTTTTCAGCCATACTACTTCTCTCCTATTTCCACTCCAAAATTTAAACGTTTGAACAACAATTCCCTATTTTGAAACTAATATTCATAATTTGTCAACCTAAAATTTTGAAACCCTTGATTTTTATTTTAGTCTATATCATAGTATTTTGCATGAAGAACACACTAAAAGGATTCATTATTGTACTAGTTTGCTTATCTATCTTATCCAGTTGCACGGTAACACAAAATATTAGTTTGGAAAATGACAATCAAGGCACAACAACAATGTTGTTATATGCTGATGATTTTTTCAATGGAGTTCTACAAGATCTTTCTCCTTATTTAGGAACTGATAAGAAAGATGAAAGTGTTTTAGAGAACGCAGTAGAAAATATGGCTCAAAAAATAAAACAAGCTCCTGCTACCTCAGATTCCTTCTTCTTTAAGGCAGATGAAAATAATTATCTTGGAAATATTAAGTTTTTGGATATCAATTCCCTTCTTGATTATCTTACAGATATGAAAGACCAAAATCTTTTCATAATATCTAATAATGAAGAAAAAGGAAAAAGTCACTTAGAAATAAATATAAACATGAATAATTGGGACAAACTTTGTAAAATTCTTCCATTCTTATCTGAAGAAAACTTTGAAGTATATGGACCTGTTTACAATAATGGTCTTTCTGAAGAAGATTATCTAGATATGATTGGTTTTATTCTCGGTGAAGATGGCCCAGATAAAATAAAAGATTCTGATATAAATCTAATATTCCAAGCACCATCTAAAATTCAAAATAGTGATGGGGAAATGCTTGAAGATAATATTACCGCTTTTAACATTCCCCTTATCAAACTATTACTTTTAAATGATCCAATTAAACTTGAATGTACTTGGTAGGTTAAACATTAAACCTAAAGTGCATGATGTCTCCATCTTTTACAAGATAGTCTTTTCCTTCAAGTCTAAATTTACCTTTTTCTCGGACTTTTTGTTCACTTTTAAACTCAAATAAATCCTCTACATTATACACTTCCGCTTTTATAAATCCTTTTTCAAAATCAGTATGTATAACCCCAGCAGCTTGAGGAGCCTTACTTCCCGCTTTGAAGGTCCAAGCTCTGTCTTCATCGCTTCCAGCAGTAAAGAAAGTACGAAGTCCAAGGGTTTTATAGGCAACTCTAATTAGATGATTCAAAGCACTTTCTTCAAGTCCTACAGATTCAAGAAATTCATCCTGATCTTCTTTACTGTCTAAACCAGCTATTTCAGCTTCTATTTTTCCACAAATAACAACGGTCTCAGCCCCTTCTTTATCTGCTTTTTCTCTAACTAGTTTTACAAAGTTGTTTTCTTCTCCAATTGAATCCTCATCAATATTACACACATATATTACAGGCTTCATCGTAATAAGATGAAAATCTCTTAAGAGTTTTTCTTCATCTTCATTAAAATCAAGACTTCTTGCAGCATTTCCATCTTCCAAAGCTTTCTCAAGTCTTTGAAGAATTGGTATTAATGTAGTAGTTTCCTTTTCTTTATCACCTTTTAATCTGGTCATTCTGGTTAATTTTGACAATCTATTTGAGACAGTATCCAAATCAGCCAAGGCAAGTTCAATATCAATGGTTTCAATATCGCTTAAAGGATCAATTTTATTATTCACATGAATTATATCTTCATCCTCAAAACATCTAACGACATGAGCAATAACCCCTACTTCTCTTATATTTGCAAGAAATTTATTACCTAAACCCTCACCTTTTGATGCTCCAGCAACAAGTCCTGCTATATCTACAAACTCGAAAGTTGCAGGAATAACTTTTTGCGTAGGAATAAGTTCAACTATTTTATCAAGTCTTTTATCAGGAACACTTACAATTCCGATATTAGGATCTATAGTACAAAAAGGATAATTAGCTGTTTCAGCCGGTGCACTAGTCAGTGCAGAAAAAATAGTTGACTTACCTACATTTGGCAATCCAACAATACCACAATTCAATCCCATTAATTAAACCTCCGGTTTCTTCGTATGAATAATATATAGTATTATAAACTAAAGTTAAAGAAGGTTCATTTGATTTTTCCATTTACTTTTGCACTTGTATTTCCTTATAACCATATATATAATTGATTCAAATGAATAAAAATGGTGAAAATAACAAAGCTCTTCTTATAGAAATAAAAGATAGAACTGAAACTGCAGAAAGTACTTTGATTAGGCTTAAAGAACTATCTAGTCTTGCAGATACTCTGGGATACATTGTAGAAGATTCCTTAACCCTTAGCTTGGCTAAAATCAATCCAGCCACATTTATTGGCAAAGGCAAAATACATGAGATAAAAGAAATTTGTAATTCAAAAGAAATTGATCTTGTTATTTTTGATACAGATATTAATCCTACTGTACAGAGGAATCTTGAAACTCTCTTAGATAATTGTGTTATTGACCGAAGAGAAGTAATAATTCAAATCTTTGCTGACAGAGCTGCCACAAAAGAGGCCAAATTACAAGTAGAACTTGCACAAAACCAATATTCTATGAACCGACTTTCACGGCGTTGGATTAATTTTAGTCAACAAAGAGGTGGCGTAAAAGGTGCAAAAGGTGAAGGTGAAAAACAAATTGAACTTGATAGACGTCAAATTCAAAATGATATTATAAAAATCAAAAAAGAACTTTTAAAAGTTAAACAAAATAGAAATGTCCAACAAAAAAACCGAATAAATTCTGATTTCATAAACATTGCATTGATTGGTTATACTAATAGTGGAAAATCTTCAATGTTAAAAGCCTTAAGTAATGAAGAAGTATTCGTTCAAGACAAATTATTTGCAACTTTGGATCCTTTAACACGTAAAGTAAAACTTCCAGGTGGTAAAACCGTTCTTATAAGCGACACGGTAGGTCTTATCAACAATCTTCCTCATTTCTTAATTGAAGCTTTCAGTTCAACTCTTGGGGAAGCTCGAATTGCTGATATCATCATAATTGTGCTTGATGCAGTCCATCCAAATCTAATGGGTTGTTATGAAACTACAATTCAAACATTATCTAACCTTGACCTTAATCATAAACCTATTATTACAGTTTTAAATAAGATGGATTTGGTTGAAGACAAAGATCTTTTCCAAATTAACCGTCTTAAAAATATCTGTCCTGATATTTTACAAATATCACTTAAAGATAATGTTAACATTGAGAATTTATATAAAAGAATTGAAGAGATAATAGAAAGTGGAAATCAAACGATGAACTTACGTTTTAGTACTAAAGATTATAAAACTATATCTCATCTCAAGCAAATTTCGAAAATTTTAGAAGAAAAATATGAAGAAGAATACATAACCATCACCGCATGTATTCCTTTTCGATATTTTTCTGAATTCAAAGAATTCCAAGTAAATCAGTAGAGATTATCTATTCTGTTTTACAGCTAGCTGACCACAAGCCCCGTTGACATTCCGGCCCCTTGAAAATCTTCTTGTATAAGAAAGTCCATATCTGTCAAGATAAGAACAAAATTGATCTATTTCCTCTTCACCAGGAGTTTCAAAATCAAGTTCTGCAGCTTCGTTAAAAGGGATTAAGTTCAGCATAACATCAATATTAGTACAGAAAAAATATAATTTTCTTGCATCAATTTCGCTTGTGTTAATTCCACTTATAAGACAGCATTCAAAGGTAACTCTTCTTTTAAACTCATGTTGCCATTCAATAACTGCGGCTTTTAACTGACGTAAATCATACTTCCTGTTTATAGGCATCAAAGAAGATCTTATAGTTTCATCAGCACTTACTATGCTTATAGCTAGTTTTACTGGAAGGCCATAAACTTGAAGCTTCTTCAATCCAGGAACAAGTCCACAAGTCGAAATTGTTATTCGGCGGTAGCTCATATTTAAGCCTTTAGGATTATGAAAATATTGTAAAGCAATAACTAAAGAATCAACATTAGCTAGCGGTTCACCCATTCCCATAAATACTATGTGCTCTATTTTACCAAAAAGATTTACTAAATGATAAAATTGCTCAATAATTTCAAAGCTTTCAAGATTTCTTTCAAGGCGCATTGTCCCAGTTCTGCAAAATTTGCAACCCATAGCACATCCAACTTGACTTGAAAGACAAGCCGTTTGAACTCCTTCTTTATCTCTTAAAAGTACGGTTTCAATAACATTTCCATCTATTAATTTTAAAGCAATTTTAATTGCGCCACTTTCATCTTCTTGACTGTCAATTACCTTTGAAGAAACAACGTGAACTTCTTTATCTTCCATCAAGGAAGTCCTTAATTCTTTGGAAAGATTTGACATTTCCTCAAAGGAAATAACTCCCCTGTTAAGCCATTCGAAAATCTGAGTTCCTTGAAATTTCTTAGAAAGATTGAGTTTTTCTGCTATTTCTTTTGGTGTTAATCCATATAAACTGTTTATTATCATAACTTGATACTACACTATAAAAAGATTGTTGTAAATTATGTAAAGTGAATTGAAATAGTAAATACACTTAAATTAAAGTTTGCAATATTAATTGTCATCTTATTGAAAAAAAATACTACACCTGCTAAAATCGAAAAGATATAGATATTTAGGAGAAGTGTAATGAAAAAAAAGTTAGTTTTAATTCTTTTGGTAGTTTTGGCTTTGAGTCCATTAATGGCTGCCAAATCTTTTTCTTTTGACAAGATTTTAAATTCTGATGAAAATGACTGGGGAATTGGTTTAAATCTCGGACTCCCAACCGGAGTAGTGGCTGAGCTTAACAGTGAAGATTATGATTTTTATATAAATTTAGGCTATGATTATTATTATGGTTTTTCAGGAGCTGTTGGAGTAGATTATAAAGTTACCGAATTTGAAATTGAGAAAGCAAAATTTGATATAGGTATTGGTGGAGAAATTCCTGTTTCCGTAACTTCCGGTTTCTTTTTAGTAAAGGGCCTTTTTACAGGTTCTCTTAGCTATCAATTTGAAGATCTGCCTTTGAAAGCATATGCACGTTTAGGAGTTGGAGCAGAATTCAATACTTCTGACGGTTTTGGATTTGGTTATGGTGGTGGAATTGGAGCAATTTATCATTTTGAATAAATGAAGAAAAAAACAAGTGGACTCTGTTTAAAGCAGGGTCTTTTTTTTATGCTTTTTTAATAACATTTTATTTATAGGAGCTTTTTTATGTTTGTTAAAAAAGTTAAAAATCCAGATGGTAGAATAAAATTAGCAATTATTCATAATTATTGAATTGATAGTAAAAACAAAGCCAGTTTATCTATGAAAAAGAAAACATATTGAAGCACACTTTTTAATCTGTTTTATATCACTTGTAATACTAAGACTACTTGAATACCAACTAAAGAGTAAATATTCAGCTTCAAAATTTCAAAAAGTCTATCTTTAGCTAATGCATCATATTTAGCCAATCGATTATTCGAAGAAATATCTAAAATTAGGTGAAATTAAAAAAAATGATGGGAGCTGTAAAAAACTAATTTTTAAAGCTAAGTCCCTACAAACTCTAGTAAATATTTAGGGTAGCTATAAGAGATAGTTATCCCTTATTTTTAGCCATTTTCTGATAAACTAAGGATAAAAGATTGTTGTAAATTATGTTATTAAATTTTATTATTTGTTTTATTGAAAAAAATTATAATACATGATAAAATTTTACCTATACTATAGGAGAGATATTATGAGAAAAAAAATTATTCTAATTATTTTGGTGGTTCTAGCTTTAACTCCTTTGATGGCAGCCAACTCTTTTTCTTTTGATAACATTTTGAATAATGAAAAAAACTGGGGTATTGGCCTTAATCTCGGAACTTCAGCTGGAGTAATAGTAGAACTTAACAACAAAGATTATGATTTTTATTTAAATTTTGGGTTTGATGTTTATAGCTCAGGATTTTCGGGAGCTGTTGGGGTAGATTATAAAATTACGGAATTTAATATTGAAAAGGCAAAATTTGATGTAGGTATTGGTGGAGAAGTCCCTGTTATTTTTACTTCAAAGATTATCATAATAAAAGGCCTTTTTACAGGTTCTGTTAGCTATCAATTCGAAGAAATACCTTTAAAAACATATATACGTCTAGGACTTGGAGCCAAAATTAATATCTATAAAGGTATTCTTGAACCTAGTTTTGGTGGTGGAATTGGAGTAATTTATCAATTTGAATAAAATAAAAAGATGTCAAAAGGATTTTGTACAATACAAAATCTTTTTTTTTACTTAAGAAATATTTATTAAAGACCTTGACAGAATGTTTTTGAATGTTTACTATTGAAATAGTTCAAAAAAGAACAAAATAATTCAAGAAGGTTCAAAATGATACCTGCAGAAAGGCAAAAACAGATACTCAAAAAAATAATGAAAGAAGAAACTGTTCAAGTTAATCAACTTTCACGAAAGTTTGCTGTATCCGAACTTACTGTAAGAAGGGATTTAGAAGAACTTTCAAGACAAGGTCTTGTTGAACGCAAATTTGGTGGAGCCATTTTGGTTAAAAAAGAGACCAAAGAAACTGAATTTAATCAAAAAGCAAAAGAATTCTCAGAAGAAAAAGAAGCAATAGGTAGAGCTTCTTTAAAATTTGTTGAAGATGGAGATACAATTTGTATCAATAGTGGTTCCACAACAAGTGAAGTATTAAAGGCAATTCTTTTAAGCTCTAAAAAGGTAACAATTATTACAAACAACATTGCAGTTTTTTCAATACTTCCTAGTAGCACTCATAATTCTACTGTAATTTTTACAGGGGGAACCTACCGTGGTCAATCAAACTCAGTATCGGGTTCATTAAGCACACCTCTCCTTGATAAAGTATTTGCAAATAAAGCTTTTATTGGAGTAGATGGTTTTTCACTTGAACAAGGACTTACTACCCCAATTCAAGAAGAAGCTGTTACCACTTGTAAGATGATTGAAAAGACAATTGGAAGAGTTACAGTAGTCGCTACTGGAAACAAAATAGGTCTTATCAGTAACTATAAAACAGTTGCTACAGATAAAGTCGATACAATAATAACGGACAGAAAAGGCGGAGAAATTCTAAAAACTTTAGGAGATACCGACCTTAAAATAATAATAGCAAATTAATATGGAGGACAAAATGTCATACGGTGATGCTTACAAAGATTGTGAATGGATTAGTTTTGAAGAACTACAAAAATTCATGGAAGAAAGTTTAGTACATGCAGGAATTCCCAAAGAAGATGCCAAGACAATTGGAGAAGTTCTAATTGAATCGGATAAAAGAGGAATTGATAGCCATGGAATTGGAAGACTAAAACCTATCTATGTTGACAGAATAGATGCAGGAATAATGAATCCAATTACAAAAATTGATATCTTAAAGAACGAAAAGGCAACTGCAGTTCTTGATGGTAACAATGGAATGGGTCATGTTGTTGGAAAAAAAGCCATGCAAATGGCAATTGACAAAGCCAAAGAATATGGTGTTGGTATGACTGTAGTAAGAAACTCCAACCACTATGGAATTGCTGGTTATTATGCAACTATGGCTACTGATAACAATATGATTGGAGTTACAGGTACAAATGCTAGACCTTCAATCGCCCCTACTTTTGGCGTTGAAAATATGATGGGTACTAATCCTTTAACTTGGGGTATTCCTACCGATGAAGAATTCCCTTTCGTTCTCGACTGTGCAACTTCAGTATCTCAAAGAGGTAAAATAGAAGTTTACGGAAGAGCTGGAAAACAACTTCCTCCAGGATGGGTAATTGGACTTGATGGAAAAACTAGAACTGATACTCAGCAAATTCTAAAAGACCTTACAACTGGAAAAGCAGCTCTTACTCCACTTGGAGGAATTGGTGATATGACAGGTGGTTATAAAGGTTATGGTTATTCAGCTGTCGTAGAAATTCTTTCAGCTGCATTAAGTGACGGCGCTTGGATGAAAGCCCTTAATGGATTTGACAAAGATCATAACAAAATTCCTTACCCACTAGGACATTTCTTTATTGCTATCAACCCTGATTTCTTTATGGGAATTGATATTTTCAAACATATTGCTGGTACAATTTGTCGTGAACTAAGAGCTTCAAAGAAAGCACCTGGGGAAGACAGAATCTACACAGCCGGTGAAAAAGAATATATTGCTTGGCAATATAGAAAAGAACATGGATGTCCTGTACCTGAAAGCCTTCAGAAAGTAATGGTTGAACTTAGGGATAGATGGAATATGGATTATAAATGGGATTTCGAAAAATAGAAATTTAAGGAAAAAATTATGGATGATTTTACAAAAAAAGCTCTTGATTATCACATGGCAGGAGGAGTCCCTGGAAAGATTTCAGTAATTCCTACAAAACCTTGTCAAACTGCTGAAGATCTTGGATTAGCTTATACACCAGGAGTTGCAAAACCTGTACTTGAAATTGAAAAAAACAACGAAGATGCCTATAAGTATACTGATAAGGGAAACCTTGTTGGAGTAATTACAAATGGAACTGCAATTTTAGGCCTTGGAGATAGAGGGGCTCTAGCAAGTAAACCAGTAATGGAGGGAAAAGGTGTTCTTTTCAACAGATTTGCAGGTATCGATGTTTTTGATATTGAAGTAGATGAAAAGGACCCTGATAAATTTATTGAAATAGTAAAAGCTATTTCTCCTACCTTTGGTGGAATAAATCTTGAAGATATTAAAGGCCCAGAGTGCTTTAAAATTGAACAAGAATTAATTAAAAAATGTAATATCCCAGTTTTTCATGATGATCAACATGGAACAGCCATTATTGCTACTGCTGGAATGATTAATGCTTGTGAAGTAACTGGCAAAAAAATATCTGAAATAAAGGTAGTTGTAAATGGAGCAGGAGCAGCTGGAATTAGCTGTTCTAAAATGTTTGTTGCAGCTGGAGTAAAGCAAGAAAACTTAATCGTATGTGATTCTGTAGGTGTTATTTATAAAGGCCGAAACCATAGAATGACAGAACAGAAAATTGAAGTTGCCAATGATACAAAGTGTAGAACTCTATCAGATGCTTTAGTTGGAGCTGATTTCTTGATGGGCTTGTCTGTTGCAGACTGTGTTACTCCAGAGATGCTTAAATCTATGGCAAAAGACCCGGTTGTCTTTGCAATGGCAAATCCAAACCCTGAAATTGATTATGACCTAGCAGTTTCAACTAGAAGCGATTTAATTATGGCTACTGGTAGAAGCGACCATCCAAACCAAATAAACAATGTTTTAGGTTTTCCTTTCATCTTCCGTGGAGCTTTAGATGTAAGGGCTACAACAATTACCGAAGGAATGAAAATGGCTGCCACCAAAGCATTGGCTGCTCTTGCAAAAGAAGAAGTTCCTGAAGTCGTAAAAAAAGCTTATGGTAATCAAAATTTTAGTTTTGGTAGGAACTATATTGTTCCTAAACCATTTGATCCAAGAGTAATTGAATGGGAAGCTTTAGCAGTCGCAAAAGCTGCCTGTGAAGAAGGTATTGCAAAGAACCCAATTAAAGATTGGGAAAAATACCGAAAACAATTACGTGCACGTGTTGCAGATAAATGGAATTAGTCGATTAGTAAAAAGGACCAAACTAAATAACTTGGTCCTTTTTTTATCTAAAGATTTTGGTATCAGGTGGAACTGAATAAGTTATCCATACATTACCACCAATAACAGAATTTTCTCCTACTATAGTATCTCCACCTAAAATGGTAGCTCCAGAATAAATTACTACATTATTACCAATATTAGGATGACGTTTAATTCCTTTAACAGGATTTCCATTCTCATCCCTTTTAAAACTCTTTGCACCAAGAGTAACTCCTTGGTAAATTTTAACATTTTCACCTATTACACAAGTCTCTCCAATTACAACCCCGGTCCCATGATCGATGAAAAAACTCTTACCAATCTCAGCACCTGGATGAATATCGATTCCAGTAACTTTATGGCCATATTCAGTAAAGATTCTTGGAAGTAAAGGCATATCTAGTTTATAAAGCTCATGTGCTATCCTGTAGATTATCACAGCTTGAAACCCGGGATAAGCAAGTACAATTTCCCTAAGAGACTTAGCCGCTGGATCTTCATTATAAGCTGCCCACAAATCCCAAACTAAACATCTAGCAATTTTAGGAAGAGTTAAAGCAAAATCATTACACAGCTTTTCTGCAAGCTTTTCATCATTATCATCAAAAACCTTTAAACACAAGTCATTAAGCAGGTCCAACGCCCTTGAAAGATAATCTTCCATCCCCTCGGCATCCATTAAAACTTTTGGAACCACAACACATTTTATTGTATTTAAAAATTGTTCACTCTCACTTGCTAAAGCGCAACGAACTTGATGTATTTTTGGTAACATTAACAAATCTTTATTTTCAAGAATTTCTTTGCTTATTTTATTTATATTCTCTTTGTTCACTTTCTATTCCTCAAAAAGTCCAGTTGATAAATATCTTGATCCAGTATCTGGAAACATTATAACTATATTTTTATTCTTGTATTCACTTCGCGCAGAAACTTTCAAAGCTGCTGCTAAAGCTGAGCCTGAGGTAATACCAGCAAGAATCCCTTCATATTGACTTAAATCCCTCATACCCTTGTAAGAGCTTTCTTCATCAATCTGCATAATTTCGTCTACAACTGAACGATCAAAATTATCTGGTACAAAATTAGCTCCTATTCCTTGAAGATTATGTGGGCCAGCTTTTTTCCCAGAAAGAACTGGTGATTTCTTAGGTTCAACGGCAATTATCTTAATATTGGGGTTTTTTTCTTTTAAAAATTTACCAACTCCTGAAATCGTACCACCTGTACCAACTCCAGCAATAAAAACATCAACATCACCATCCATTGCTTCCCAAATTTCAGGCCCCGTAGTACTGTAATGTGCTAAAGGATTATTTTTATTTGAAAACTGAGAACAGATAAAACTACCT
>JBAYZQ010000051.1:0-12725 GCA_041672385.1 Sphaerochaetaceae bacterium
CAATTTCCAACATATTGACTGGATGAAGTCAAATTGTTAAACATAGTCGTTTTGCCGCAATTTGGATTTCCGGCAAGGGCAATTTTTAAACTCATGCAATTCTCCTTAGTTATAACTAACTTTATTCATAAATTTTTTTTATTCAACTTCAATAAGACTAGATTCAAATTTTCTAAGGCTTAATTCATAACCACGAACATTTAGTTGCATTGGATCTCCCAACGGAGCTACCTTAATAACTTTTACCATAATATTCTTTGTAATTCCCATTTCCATAATTCTTCTTCTCAATAAACCTTCACCGTTTAATTTAACAATTTTTACCTGTTCCCCTGGCTTTACACAATCTAAAGTTCTCATTTATAACTCCTATACTAAAATTTTGTTTGCTGTATCACGATTTAAAGCTATCCGACTATCTTTAATTTGAATTATTAAATTACCATAAAGAACTGAAACAATTTTAACTGGAGAACCTACTACAAATCCCAGTTCGCCAAGATGTCTTTTAACTTTATCATTTCCGTTTATCTTTTTTATTGAAGAATTTTTGCCTATTTCAAAAAGTGCTAATGGAATCATAATCGCTCCCTTGTTAGTTATGACTAACATTGAGAGTGTAACCAAATCACATATTTATGTCAATATTCTTATTAAATTTTATTAAAACAAGCTTCCAACTTTACTACAAGTCGCTTTTTTTGACCCACATTGACTAGCTAAAACTAAACATTCCTTGAAAGCTTTTTTTCTTAAAAGACCTACAGCTAATCCAGCAGTAAAGGCATCCCCACAACCAACGGTATTTACCACTTTAACTTTTTCAATTTCTTTTTCTTGTAAATTTAAATCTTTATCCAAAAACCAAGTAGGATATTTTCCTCTAGTAATGATACACATGGCGTTATTATTTAAGTAAATTTCTTTCATTTTATCAAAAACTATATTTTTTATTTGAAGATTTTCATCTTGCTCCATTAGATTAGATTTATCTAAAAAAGTATCAGCAAATTCTGATAAATTGACTTTTATATAATCAGGATTGAATTTTAGGCTATCAAGTAAATCGAAACCTTTGATATCCAAAATTACTTGTTTGCCATTTTCCTTTGCTATTCTTACCATATCTGCAATAAAATCTTTACGATAACCAGGAGCTCTCGTTCCTGAAAATACAACAATTGAAAATTCTTTTAAGGCCTTTTTATATTTATCAAGAATTTTGTTTCCTGTCTCAAAATCTACACTTTCAGGTTCTTGAACCAATTCTGTGGTTTTACCATCATTCAAGGTAACACAGGTTCGAATTGGACTTTTACTATCTGCTGAGATTATATTAACATTATCTTTTAAAGCTAGTTTAATAAATTCTTCAACTCTTTCACCACCAAGATGAGAAAGAAGAACAGCATCTTCATTAAGTTGCTTTATCATTCTAACTACATTTACACCCTTTCCAGAAGCAAAATTAGTGTAATTTTTTGTACGATTTACTTCGCCTTGATTTAGTTTGTCAAAATTAAAGGTAATTTGAAAAGTTGGATTTAAACAAACAACTAATACTCTTTCTTTTTCCATATTCTCATTCCTTTTTCTTTAAATTATATCTAAACATTAAAAATGCCATTGATAGAATAATCAAATATCCAAAAATACTAAACACATCCGGATACTGAGAAAACACAATAATACCATAAATTGAGGCAAATAAAATCTGAGAATAATCATAAATGGAGATTTCTCTCGCTTTGGCAAAGAAATAGGCATTGGTAATAAAGTATTGTCCACCCAAAGCAGCTAGACCAACACACAAAAGCAATAGTATTTGTTGTAAGGTCATGGGATTATAAAAAAATATTAGATAAGGAGCTGTTAAAATAGTGGAAAAAGCCGAAAAGAACACAACGACTACGGAGCTTTTTACTCCCGAGGAACGAAGTTTCCCCACAAAAGCATAAGCACTTCCCGCCCCTATAGCTCCTATGAAACCAATAAAGGCAGGAAAGGATTTGGCAAAATCAAAAGAAGGTTTTATGACAAAAAGGCTACCTACAAAGGCGACTATTATCATTAAAATCTGTTTGAAATTAACTTTTTCTTTTAAAATAAGAAAACTAAAAATTATCGCAAAAAAAGGAGATAATTTATTAAGCATCGTTGCATCTGATAAATATAGATGGTCCACTGCATAAAAATTACAAATCATTCCAATTGTTCCACAGGCAGATCGTAAAATTAAATATTTAAACGTTCCTGGTTTTATTATTTTCTCTTCTTTGCTACCATTTTTTGCTCGTTCCTTTCTTTCAGAATTAATCAAAATTGCAAAACCAAAGACAAAAGCAAAAAGGTTTCTAAAAAAACTTTTTTGAAATACTGAGATATCTCCAACTAAGCGAACAAACAAGCTCATGGTAGCAAAACAGAAACCAGCTAATATTATACAAATAATACCCTTAATCTTCTGTTTGCTATCACTATCCATTAAATTTTTCTATTTCTCCATTAATACAGCTTGAGCTGCGGCTAAACGAGCAACCGGAACTCTAAAAGGAGAACAAGAAACATAATTTAACCCTATCTTTTGACAGAAAGCAATAGTTTTAGGATCACCACCATGCTCTCCACAAATTCCTAATTTTATATCTGGTCTAGTTTTTCTACCAAGTTCAGTTGCTATTTTTACCAGTTTTCCAACGCCTTCTTCATCAATAGTTGCAAATGGATCATACTCATAAAATTGTTTATCAGCATCTTTAACATAATGACCAAGAAAACTAGCTGCATCATCTCTACTAAATCCACAAGTCATTTGGGTTAAATCATTAGTACCGAAACTGAAGAATTCAGCTTCTTTTGCAATTTCATCTGCAGTAATTGCAGCTCTAGGCACCTCAATCATTGTTCCTATTTTGTAATCAATTGTAGCTTTCTTTTCTTCAAAAATTAATTTAATTTCTTCAACTGCAATCTTTTTACAATAATTAAATTCTTTATAGTTACCTACAAGTGGAATCATAATTTCTGGATGAACTTCAATCCCGGATTTCTTTACCAAAATTGCCGCTTCAATAATTGCACGAACTTGCATGCGAAGAATTTCTGGATAAACAATTGCTAGTCTACAACCTCTAAAACCTAACATTGGGTTAAATTCATGAAGGCTATTAATTTTTTGTGCAATATCATCAACACTCATTCCAAGTTGTAATGCCATTTCATGTCTTGAGGTATGATCATTTGGAAGGAATTCGTGCAAAGGTGGATCCAAAAGCCTAATATTTGCAGAAAGACCATTTAACTCTGTAAAAATATCAATGAAATCTTGTCTTTGCATTGGTAGCAATTCTTTTAATGCAACTTCTCTTTCTTTTACATTATTAGCAAGAATCATTTTTCTTATGCTAATAATTCGAGAACCACCAAAAAACATATGTTCAGTTCTACAAAGTCCAATACCTTCGGCACCAAGCATCTTTGCATTGTGAACATCTTTTGGAGTATCAGCATTAGTTCTAACACCCATTGTTTTAATTTCATTAACATAAGTCATGAATTGTTTATAATTTTTGAAAATAGTTGATTCGTTTTCTTTCATCTGTCCAGAAAGAACCTGCATAATTTCAGGGTCTCTAACAGCAATTTTTGCAGCATAAATATGACCTGTAAAGCCATCCATACTCATAAAATCCCCTTCTTTCAAAATTGTTGAATTACATTCTAAAGTTTTTTTTATAAGATTGATTTTAATGTCACCGACACCACTTACACAAGGACATCCCATTCCACGAGCTACAACGGCTGCATGACTTGTCATTCCACCTCGGCAGGTAATAACACCTTTACTTATAGCCATTCCACCAATGTCTTCTGGGCTTGTTTCAGTTCTTACTAAAATTACATCATGGCCTAAGGCTGCCATTTCCTCGGCTTTTGCTGCTGTAAAATAAATTTCACCACAAGCTCCACCTGGAGAAGCATTCAAACCCGTTGAAAGCGGAATTAAAGACATTTCTTTAATAACTTTATTATCAAGAACTGGAGCAAATAATTTACTAAACTCACCAGCCGGAACTCTTGATACTGCAGTCTTTTTATCGATTAAACCTTCTTCAACCATTTCAACTTGAGTTCTTAACCAGCTAAATATTGTCCTTTTAGCATTACGAGTTTGAAGCATAAAGAGCTTTCCATCTTGAATTGTAAATTCAATATCTTGCATATCAAAATAGTGAGCTTCAAGAGTTTTTCTAATATCACAAAGTTGATCATAAATTTCTGGGTTAATTTCTTGCAACGTATCTATTGTATTAGGAGTTCTAATTCCTGCAACAACATCTTCACCCTGAGCATTCATCAAAAATTCACCATAAAAATTATTATCACCACTTGATGGATCCCTTGTAAAAGCAACCCCAGTTCCACTGGTTTCACCCATGTTTCCAAAAACCATAGATTGAACATTAACTGCAGTTCCTAAAAGACCTTTGATATCATTCATCTGTCTATATTTCTTAGCTCTTTCATTATTCCAAGAACCAAATACTGCATCAATTGCTTTGAAAAGTTGAACTAAAGGATCTGTAGGGAATTGTTCACCTGTGTAATGCTTATAAATCCTTCGATATCTTTTAATAACACTTTTTAAATCATCTACGTTAAGTTCAGTATCATAGACTTTATCTTCCTCTTCTTTAACGTCTTGGAAGGCTTGTTCGAATTCGCTGTGGGGTACTCCCATGACAACGTCTCCAAACATCTGCATAAATCTCCTGTAACTGTCCCAAGCAAATCTTTCGTTTCCTGTTTTCCTAATTAAACCCTGAACTGAATCAGCATTTAAACCTAAATTTAAAACCGTATCCATCATTCCCGGCATAGACTGGGCTGCGCCTGAACGTACAGAAACTAAAAGAGGGTTATCCTTGTCTCCAAGTTTAGCCCCCATCATCTTCTCTAGTTTTGATAAATTCTTTAAAACCTCTTCTTTTAATCCTTCTGGATAGGAATCCTCATTTTTTGAAAAATATTCACAAGCTTCCGTACTGATTGTGAATCCAGGTGGAACTGGAAGTTGCAAAGCAGTCATTTCTGCTAAATTTGCGCCCTTACCACCGAGTAAATCTTTCATTGAAGATTTTCCTTCTGCTTTTCCGTCCCCAAAAAAGAAAACGTACTTTTTCTGACTTGACATAATTACTCCTTAATTCTTGTTTTGTTCTTTTATATTTTTAACCAGATTTAAATCTAGACGATATAAAATGAGTTGTCAATATTATTTTTAATTTTTAGTTTTTATATAATTTTTTTTCAAATTTTACCTAAAATTTGTTTCAATTTGCTTATCATTTTCTATTTTTTAAAACAAAAAAAAGCCGACTCAAATTAATAAGTCAGCTATCTATATGAACAGAAATTAATCTGGAAAACCCTAGGCTAAGAAAACCTCAAGTTCTTTAAAATCCTCGTCTTTGGAAAGATTATTCAAAACTTTCTTTTCAATTTGTCTGATTCTTTCCTTTGTTAAATTATAAAGTTCACCAATTTCCTTTAAGCTCATTTGATAATTTCCATTTAGTCCAAATCTTAGTTCAATAATGTTTCTTTCTTTATCTGAAAGTTTATCTAAGACTTTATTCATTGAACTTTTTAAAGATTCATCAAAAATATAATCTTCAACTTCTGGTAAATCACTTTCAATAAAATCTCCAAACTTTGTTTCAGATCCGCTTCCCACTGGTGCATCTAAACTTGAAATTTCATTATTATACTTAAGCAATGAAGAAACGTCATCCTCAGAAATATTACATTTTGAACTAATTTGAGCTATAGTAGGCTCAATACCAGATCTTTCAATTTCATTTTTTGCTTTTTGTATATTAAGTAAATCTGCACCTTTATTCATTGGAAGTCTAATTAAACGTACTTTATCTCCAATTGCTTTTAAAATTGCCTGACGAATCCACCAAACAGCATAACTAATAAAGTGATAACCTTTTTCTGGATCGAACTTATCAACAGCAGTCATAAGACCAATATTGCCTTCATTAATTAAATCCAATAAACCTAATCCTCTGTTTTGATACTGCTTTGCAATACTTACTACAAATCTTAAATTTGATTCTACAAGACGATTTCTTGAAAATAAATCTCCTGATTTAGCCTTTACTGCTAAATCATATTCTTCTTCTCTATTTAATAACGCTATTTGATCGATTTCATGAAGATAAACTGAAAGATAATTGTCATCAGACTTATAAGCCTTCGTTTGTAACATTGTTTTTGACATATTAATCTCCTTTCTAATAATACATGCAATATGCATGCCAAAAATTAATCTTTATTAGAAACGCTTAAACAGTCATTTAAAATTTATTTTTTTATAATTGTATCAAATTGACCCACAGAATTTATATATTGCTTAAAAACGAGTCAAAATTCCTCTAAAAAATCAACACAACTTCATTTTGATGCACTCTGACCCAAAATCCTTGATTTCTTGGTCCTTTTTATCTTCTGAAAATTGATAAAAGAAGGGAAAATCCAGTGAAACAGTAGAACACCATGAAACAAAATTCTCATTTGGACTTATGGGACTATTTTTCAAATCAATTTCAATTTCCTCATAACTATCCATAATATAAACAGCTATCATATCACCTTCCATATTTGAAAAGTCCATCTTTTCTTTCCCAAGAAGATAAAGAGCAAATTGAATTCTAAAAAAAACTTCGCCTTTTGACGTTAATTTCCTTTTATTCCTCAAAAAGAAGTATCTTGTAATATAGTCAAGACAATTGGGAATATCACCTAAACGGAGACTAGCTTTAGCCTTTTTATAAAGAGCCCCTTCTACTCTAAATTTTTCCGAAATCTCCATCCAGTTTTTCATTCTTTTCTCCCTAATTGGTTAAAGAGAATATAATAAGAAAATTATTAAAAGGAAAGTCAAAACTTCACATTTCTTCTTAAAAATAAATATTAAAAAAATAACAAAAAAACTTGCTTATGGAGATACTTTTTACTATATTTAACATTGAAATATAAAACATATCATTAAGGAGAAATAATTATGAATATCAAACCTCTAGGTGAAAGAGTTCTTGTAAAAGCAGAACAAGTTAAAGAAAAAACAGCAAGTGGAATCTTTATCCCTCAGACAGCTCAGGAGAAAACTCAAATCGCTACTGTTGAGGAAGTTGGAACTGAAGTTAAAAATGTTAAAAAGGGTGATAAAATCCTTCATGACAAGTATGCAGGAACCCAAATTAAAATGGACAACCAAGAATATCTTATTCTTGATTTAAAAGATGTTTTAGCTGTAATTGATTAATTAAATTAACCTTTCACAAAAAGAAGAACTGTTTATAATTTATAAGCAGTTCTTTTTTTTAATATAAAAAATTTTCAATTTTATCACAAATATTTTTACTTTCTGTAATTAATTGATAGCACTCAGGTAAAACACTTAACATATAACCCCCATAACTCTTTTTTACAACTCTAGAATCAAGAATTAAAACGATACCTTTATCAGTGTTTTTCCTAATTAACCTGCCAAATCCTTGTTTTAGACGCATAATTGCTTCAGGAAGTAACATTTTTGCAAACCCGCTTTCTCCACGACTGTCAATTTCCTCAAGACGGGCACCTAAAATGGGTTCCCCAGGAGAAGGAAAAGGTAGTTTTACAATAATAACTAATCTTAATGTATTTCCAGGAGCATCAATACCTTGCCAAAAACTACTAGTTGCAAAAAGAGTACTATTCTCATCTTCCTTGAATATGTTTAAAATCCTAAAACGATCCATACTCCCTTGAATAAGGGCATTAATATTATTCTTTTGTAGTTTGTCTGAAAGAGCATTATAAACATCTTTCATCATTTTATAACTGGTAAATAATACCAAGGTTCCACCATTACTACTAATAATACTCGAATAAACCATTTCTTTAATATATGAAACATAGTTTTCAGGTGATTTATCATCATATTCCGGACTATCCAAAGCCGTTAACAAAAGAAGATTGTCCTTATAATTAAAGGAAGAATCAATTTTCATTGTTAAAATCTTTTTATTTGGACAAGGAAGGCCAACTCTAGAACCCCAGTATTTAAAATCATCTTTTAAATCCAAGGTAGCACTTGTGCAAATAACGGTTCTTAAGGAAGAATAAACATATGATTGCATCATTTCTGCTATTGAAAGAGGTGCTATCTTTAATTCATATACATCATTTCTATTTATGTACCGTTTTTCCATAAAATAAACATCTTTAGTCCAGTTGTTTCTATCTGAAAACTTATTAATTGCTAAAGCAAGACTAGCTAGACGGCTAGAAACAATCTGTAACTCATCGATCTTGAATGGGCTTTGCTTATCATCATCTAAAGATTTTATAAATAAACTAACATTTAATGATATTTTTTCAATATATTTTCCAATTTTGGTTATTAATGGGAAGAATTTATCATAAACCATATCTTGTGGATTTTTAATTCGAAAATTAGTAGTATTATTATTTGAAAAAAAACTTGATAAGAAATCATTTAAGGTATCACTTTCAGTTTTTAAATACGATTGTAGATCCATAATGATATCAATTAATTCAACTTTACTGCTAAAAGGAGCTAACAACTCTAGAAGGTTCTTGTTCATTGAATGTTTTTTAGTCAATTTTAAAAGTTGCTTTTTTAATTCATAACTACTGTAAACAAATGTAAATAAATCTGTAGCATTTTGTTCAATATTATGAGCTTCATCTAAAACTAATCTTGAATAGGGTGGTAATATTGCATCTTTAGTAAAATCAATTTCATTTTGATATCTATATGCACAATCAGTAAAAACCAGATGATGATTTGTAATTAAAAGAGATGCTTCCCTCGCCAACTGTTTAGCATGATAATAAAAACAATTTGAAAGATAAGGACATTTATAACTTAAACAAGTTTCACTATCACTACAAGTTTCCTGGCGAAGTTCAGTTGAAAAAAAGCCATTGTAATCATTGTATAGACCGTTTGGGCTTGCTTTTGAATATTTATATAAAAGACTAAGTTCATTTGAATCATCATCGATGAGAAGTGGTACAAAAGCCATTTTTTCTTCAATTTTTCTTTTACAAATATAATTTTGTCTTCCGTACAAAATTGCCACTTTCCAAGTTTTACCTAAAGCCTTAAATAATTGGGGAATATCTTTTTCATACAACTGCTTCTGCAAGTTTTTAGTTGCTGTAGCTATTACAGTTTTATCTTCACTATCCTGCTCAATTTTCATTAAAGCTGGAACAAGATATGCAAAACTTTTACCTATACCAGTTCCGGCTTCAATAACAGCAATAGCATCTTCTTCATAAGCTTGATTAACTTGTTTAGCCATTTCCATTTGACCTTCACGATATTCAAAGTCTGAAATGCTAATATCAAGAAGACCTCCTGCATCAAAAAACTCATCAATTTTTAACAAATCATTTCCCCCAAGTCTCCATCTTTCTGGAAAGGGTTTTCCTTCCAATCCCTAAAACCGAGGCTGCTTTACTTTTGTTTCCATTATTCATCATAAGGTTTTCTTCAATAATTATTTTTTCAGCTTCTTCCATAGTTATTCCATAAGGTACACTAATCATGTTATCTTGGCTCTGATCAGTGTTTTCAATTGAAAGATCTTCAACATCAATAACAGTTTTTTGACAAACCACAACTGCCCCTTCAATATTATTTTTTAACTCTCTGATATTTCCAGGCCAATTATATTTATTTAGAAGTTTTTTTGCCTTTGGGGAAAAACCTTCAATATTCTTATTATTTTCTTTATTAAATTTATGTAAAAACTCAATTGCTAATAAATTAATATCTTCTTTCCTTTCTCGCAAAGGTGGAACATCCAAAGAAACTACCTTTAATCTATAATACAAATCTTCTCTAAAAGTTCCTTTTTCAATTTCTTCCATTAAATTTCTATTTGTGGCTGCTATAATTCTTACATCAACTTTCAAAGTTGATTGTCCACCAACTCTTTCAAAAGATCTTTCTTGTAATACTCTTAAAAGTTTAACCTGAGTCGTAAGATTAATTTCTCCAATCTCATCTAGAAAAATTGTTCCACCATCAGCCAATTCAAATCTACCCTTCTTTTGTGAAATAGCTCCTGTAAAGGAACCCTTTTCATGTCCAAAAAGTTCACTTTCAAGCAAAGTTTCAGTTAAAGCACTGCAGTTAACTTTTATAAAAGGTTTCCCTTTTCTATCGGATAATTCATGAAGAGCATCTGCAACTAATTCCTTTCCTACTCCACTTTCCCCTGTAATTAGAACTGAACTTTTCGAAGGAGCTACGACAGCTACTTTATCCATAAGGTTTTTAATTAACTTGCTTTTTCCAATAATTTTACCATATTTGCTTTCTTGTTTGATTTCATTCAATTCAGCAGTTAATTTTACATTTATTTCTTCGGTGTCTCTTTGTTTCAAAGATCTTCTAATAAGTAAGAAGAGGTGATTTAGATTAACAGGTTTAGTAATGAAATCTACAGCTCCATTTTGCATTGCCTCAACTGCACTTTCAACTGTTCCATGACCAGTAAGAACTACAACAGGAATATTGGGGTAAGAACTTACAATTTTTTTTAATAATTCATTACCATTTAGTTTTGGCATTCTCAAATCAGAAATAACTAAATCAACATCATTATCATTGACCATTTGCCAAGCTTTTTCACCATCTTCAGCCAAAAGGCAATTATAATCTTCATCGTTTAAAGCAAGGGACAATCCTTCTCGTATATGTTTTTCATCATCAGCAATTAAAATAGTCCGTTTCATCTATTTTTCCTCTTCATATTCATCCAAATCAATTCCACTTTCAATTTTCTTTCTTTCAGAAGAAGGAACTGGAAAAGATATTAAAAAACTTGTACCTTTGTTTAGTTCACTTTGAACTGAAAATTCTCCTTTGTGTTCCTTAACTATTTTGTAAAAAACAGTTAAACCTAATCCAGTTCCAGTATCTTTTGTTGTAAAATAAGGTTCAAAAATTTTGGACATCTGTTCATTTGACATGCCACAACCATTATCTGAAAAAACTGTTTGAACATTATCTCCAACTTGTTGAGTACTGATGGATATTTCTCCTTCAAATTTTGGCCCTTTCTTTTGTTCTATGGCATATATTGAGTTATTAATTAGATTTAAAGTTGCTTGTCTAAATAAAGCACTGTCTATTTCTAATTTTGGTAAAAACTTTGAAAGGTCAAGAGTTGTTTTAATATTTTTTTCGTTCAACTCAGGTTTTACAAAATCCACAAGATCTTTTATTAGTTTATTAATATCTTCAAACCTTAAATTAATATTTAACGGTTTAACCGCAAAAAGAAAATCAACAACAATTGAATTTAAACGTTCAATTTCCTCACCAATGACTGAAAGATATTTATCTGCTTTTTCTTTGTCTAAGCATCCTAATTTTTCAAATTTCTTATTTAATAATTGTAGGTAAATACTAATAGAAGCCAAAGGATTCTTTATTTCATGGGCAACTCCAGCTGCCATTGTAGTCATAGAAGCCAGGTTTTCACTTCTTCGTAGTTTTGTTGCTTGAACTCTTTCTACTGTAACATCATTAAATCTTATTAAACAGCAAATTTGTTCTTGAAATTCAGTAAATTTTGGGAATACTGTAGTTCGTATTATTTTAATGTCTGAACCAATTTGAAAAGAAAATTCCTCAGATTCTTCTTTATCAATCTTTTCGTTAAAAACATGTTTGAGAAAATCTTTTATTTCTTTATCTTTTATAACTGAAAATATATCATTATTTTTAAAATCTTTACAATTTGATACAGGAACAAGGTTTTTTACAGTTTTATTGCAATATAATACCTTCATTTTCTCATTTATTAAAAAAAATCCAGCATTATAAGAATCTAATAAAACATCCCTCATTTCCAATTCTTCAAGTTGTTGAGCAAAAATCCTTTTGATATCTTCTTTATCAAGGATTTCAATTTTTTTTACTGCTTTTTCTATAAATTTTTTCATTTACTTAATCCTTGTTTATTTTATAGTATAAGCTTTGTAAGCTTGTTTTAATATTCTGATTGTATAAATTATAGTCTATTGAGCATAAATCAATCATATTTTGAATCTTTTGACTTTGGTATAAAGGCAATTTTCCATTTAAAAATAAATCCTCATTGGAATTTGACAACTGTTTTAAAAAAACATTCTCACATTTTTCTTTAGTAATAATTCTAAACAAATTACCTAAATCAAAAGTCTTATTACAAATAAAATCAATTGATAAATTTTCAATCTTTGTTCCACAGCTTATTCCATTTAACAAAAAATAGGATTCAAAATCTCTATAGGAAGATTTCTCTCCAGAAAAGCTATTAATTACAATTTCAAGTGTTTTACCAACGATTGGCTTAAAATCAAATTTACGAACCCTACTTAAAATTGTTTCAAGTAGTTTTTGATAACTTGTGCTAATTAATACAATTCTGGAATTAGTATTTGGTTCTTCTAACAGTTTCAAAAGCCCATTGGCAACATTAATATTAAGATTTTCTATTCCTTCTAAAATAAGCACTTTTGGAATATTATTAAAGCTAGTCATTTCAAGCCAAGATTGTACATTCCTAAGCTGCTCCATTGACAAGGCATTATTTTTTTTTCGATTCTTTTGCAAATCTTTTAAAACTTCGCTTAAATCTTTACCC
>JBAYZQ010000052.1:0-12695 GCA_041672385.1 Sphaerochaetaceae bacterium
TGAAAAAATACTTACCGTAATGAGTAGAGGTAAGTATAATATCCAATTCAAGTTTAAAATAAGCAATTTTCCAGTTATTTATATAGTTCAAAGAATTGGTAAAGTATTATTTAAAGTAAGTCTAATTTTATTTATTTTATGGCCATCTATGCTTTCAACAAGAAAATCTGCTTGATCTGTGGAAATGGATTCTCCAGATTTTGGGATACAACCAAATAGTTCAAATACATATCCTCCTAAAGTTTCAAAATCATCTTCAGGAATTGACAGTTTTAGTTCCTCATTTAGGTCTTCTATGTTAATCCTTGCATCACAAAGATATATTCTATCATCTACTTTGATTATTTCGGCTTCATCCTCATCATCAAATTCATCTTGAATCTCACCAACAATAACCTCAATAATATCTTCCATGCAAACTATTCCAGATACACCACCATATTCATCTACTGCAACTGCAATATGAACTTTTTGAGCTTTAAAATCTCTCAAGAGATCATCCAAATGTTTACTTTCGGGTACAAAAAAGACCTCTCTCATATATTTTGAAACTGAAAAACCCTCTTCTATATCCTTATGAATAAGATCTTTGGCATAAAGAATACCAACAATATTATCTATACTATCATCATAAACAGGATATCTAGAAAACCCTAAGTCCGTGATTATTTTTATTATTTCATCATAGGTTGTATCAAGTGACAAAAACTGAACATCTATTCTTGGTACCATCACCTCTTTAACAATTTTTTCATCAAGTTGGACGACACCACTTATCATGTCATTCCGCTCGTTTTCTTCCTCTTCTTCTTGTGTTGGAATATGATCACTTCCACTTTTTCCGAAAATCGATTTTAATTTACCGATCAAACTCAAAACATCCTACCCTTGAAATGGTTTATTAACCCTTCCTGCCTAATAAGCATTGGCTCATCAGGTTCATTAGTTTTATGGTCTTCTCCAATGAGATGAAGTACACCATGAATCAAAAGTCTTAAAAGCTCTTCATCCATTTTTATATTAAAATAATCACAATTTCTTTTCAAGGAGTCAATGGAAATAATTAGATCACCTAATACCATTTTTTCTGCTTTTTCTGCTACCTTAACAAATTCTATGCTTTCAGGGTCCTCGTTAAAATCTTTTTGGACAAAAGAAAGAATATCAGTAGGTCCTTCTACTCCTCGATAATCAAGATTCATTTTTGCAATAGTTTCATCTGTTACAAAACTACAAGAAATTTCATTTTCATCCATCTTTAGCTCTTCAAATATTGCTTTTAAATATCTTTGAACTTGAATTTCAGAAAATATTTTACTCTCATCTTCATTTTCATACGAAACATAAATATCATTCATTATTTTTCACCTACCTCTTCGATATTTTCATCAGTCTCTTTTGGATAAGCAATCCTACCATGACTGCTAGCCAAAAGGTTTTCAACAATCACCTTAGTCACAGTAGAAAGTTCTTTACAAGTTAAAGGACAATCTTCAAGCTGGTTATTTTCAATTTTTTTAAGAAGGACATTATCATTTACATATTTCTCATATCTTGCTAAGTTCGGCCTTCCTAAAGATCTTGTAGCAGCTTCAGCACAATCACAAAGCATAACTATTCCTTCTTCTTTGGTTTTTGGTGGAACTCCAAGATAGGCATAATCTTCCTTCTTAGGTTTATCCTGTTGCTTCCCAGCTGTATACGCCTTAACATCTTCTTGATAAAAGAAAGAAACAATATCATTACCATGATGATTACCTATAATATCAAGGATTTCAGGAGGCAGGCCATACTCACGCCCCTTTTCTACACCCAGTTTAACATGAGAACGAATTATCGTAACTGCTAAAGTTGAACTATATTTTGAGAGACTTTTTTCATTATTTTTCTTATGATTTTGATTTTCTGTAAAATAACCTGCATGATCAATTTTTCCAATATCATGATAAAGGCCACCCGCCTTACACAACAATTCATTAGCACCAATGGATTTTGCAGCTGCAAAAGCCAATTCTGATACTTGCTTACTATGATTATAAGTTCCTGGGGCATCTTTTTCTAACTTATCAATCAAAGAATTTGAAATATAGGAAAGTTCATTAAGCCTTAATGCTGTTGGAAGATTTAAAAACTCCTCAAGAATTGGAAGCAAAAAGGATATTATTACATAAGTTCCAAAAACGTTAATTAGGATTTTTAGCCCAAGTAGTGAAATGTTAGACAAAACTTCAATATTTAAAAACATAAGACAAATAACTGCAAATATTAAATTACAGCCATAAGCATATAACCATTCATAAAATAAATCCCTTCTTCGATTAAGAAATTTTTCAAAAAATATACAGGAAAAAGCTGAAAGAACACAATAAGAAAAAGTCAAAATATTAGCATTTGGAATTATTAATACCAATAAACTAAGAAAAAGTGAACAAATATAGCCAAGATTTTTATTATTACTTGCCATACTAATTAACATAGGCATTACAAGTATTGGAAGTGTCGGCCCTAAAAATACTTCATCGTAAGGATTAGCCCATTGATGAAGAAAATAAGTGATTATTATCGTTACAATACAACCAACAAGAAAAATCATATAATAACTATAATTATGATAGCCTTTTTCAAGGTTTAAATTAAAAACTCTCAAGAATATTAAAATAACCAACAATACATAAAGGGCAATACCAATAAATTTTAAAACTGGATATCCAGAGTATTGCTTGGAAATTAATGATAAAACCTTCAACTGTTTGTCAGTAACCAAGGTATTCTTTTCTAAAAGTTTATCACCTTTCTTTATTTCATAAACAATAGGTTTTGAATCCTTTATATTTTCATTTTGGAGCTTTTTGGTTTCTAAGGAATCAAAGTAAACATTACCAATTATACTTTGTTTAAGAATAGTAGTAATAAGATCACTGGACCTAATTATTATTTGCTCGTTTTTATAGTTTATAAAGGAATTTTCAATTGCTAAAAGATAGTTATCCGTAGTTAAACATTCACTACTGTAAAATTCTTTTTTTTCTGTTTCACTTAAGGTAGAAATAAGAAGAAGTTTATTACTATTTTTGACTTTACTTTCAAGTTCTTCCTTATCAAAAATACCTTGATTTATTAGTTTTTGAGCAAGTTCTTTAACAGTTGTATCAATAATCTTTGAATTGTCAATGTAATATTGATAAGTAGTAGTAGAAAATCCAGTTCTAGGACTTATAAAGCTATCATAAGCTTCTTTATTTTCTTTAATTCTATTAGTTAAATTTTCAATATTATCCATAATCTTTAATGAATCTTCAAGATTCAAAGAAAATACTGGCAAACTATTATTTCTCAAGTTTTCAATTTTTTCGGAAGTTGCTTCTTCATCAATAAGATAAAAATTATCTTCACTAATTACTGTTGAATCAACCAACATGTTTACTTTATATTGATTCAAATAACGCAAATAAGACTTTTGTGGATTTTCCCATAAAAGATAGCTTGTAAGAACACATAAAACACCCAGTATTACGCTCAAAATAACCACAGTCATAAACTGCTTTTTATTTAAACTTTTTTTTAGATAAGACTTTTCATCAACATTAAATTTAAAAAAATGCTTAGTTCTTTTCATAAGCGTCAACTATCCTTTGTACGATTCTTGACCTTACAACATCTTTAGAAGTAAAGTCAACAAAACCAATATCCTTAATTCCCATTAAAATAGAACGAGCATGTACTAACCCCGACATACATCCTCTTTTAAGGTCTGTTTGTGTTACATCTCCAGTTATGATTGCCTTGGAGTCTTCTCCAATTCTGGTTAAAAACATCTTCATCTGATCCACAGTAGTATTTTGAGCCTCATCAAGAATAATACAGCAGTTATTCAAACTTCGCCCTCTCATATAAGCCAATGGAGCGACTTCAATTGAATTACTCTCTCTTAAATGATTTATTGAATTACAATCCATTAAATATTCCATAGAGTCATACAAGGGTTTTAGGTAGGGATTAAGTTTCTGTGATAAATCACCTGGAAGAAACCCAAGACTTTCTCCCGCTTCAACAACTGGACGGCTTAAAATTATTTTTTTAAAATTCCCCTGTTGTAATTGGCTAAGAGCATAAGAAATAGCCAAAAAAGTTTTTCCTGTTCCTGCAGGTCCTATGGCAAAAATGATTTGCTTATCAAGTAAGTTCTTAAGATACCTTTTTTGGTTATTGTTTTTTGGAAAAATTGTTCTACCCAAAACTTTAAGCATTGGGACTTCAACAACTTCATCTTCTAGCTCTTCTCTACCATCAATTCCTAAGGCTTGAAACTCCATAAATATCTCAGTTTCTCCAAGATAATCAAATTCTTTTGAAAGCTCATTTAACTTTTGGATAAGAAGAACAAAAGACTCTTCTATACCTTCATCAGATGACGAAATTTCTAAGTAATTTCCTTTTAAAAATATTTCTGATGAAAACAAATTCTCTAAATAAGGAATATTTTGGTCGTTCACTCCACAAATCTTCCTAATGGCTTCTGAATCATTCAAGACTATTGATCTAGCCACAAAACCTCCTAATATAACACTTCATTCCTTTCCACTTTTAGTTCAGGAATATCCTTCCATTGTAAAAGAATGGTAAATGCAGGTTCCCAATTCCAAACACCTTCTGATAATACAACTCTAGCCTCATATTTGCAATGTAAATCCCAGTCTTTCATATAGTGGACAAAATCAAAATTTAAACTTTTAAGGTTAAAACTTGTATTGTTTCTCCCTTTTTGCCCATCACTAAAAAAATCAAAAGAATTTAGTAAATCTTTAAACATAAGATCATAGCTAAAAACATCACCTACGTAGTAGTTATAGAATCCATTATTTTCTGATTCTAGACTAACTTTCAAAGCTAAAAATTCAGCAATATAAAACTTTGAATCCAATTTCAAACCAAGAACAGATGCATATTTATTGGAAAAATCATATTTAAAATTTAAATCAAGATTCAATTTAAAAAGACCTCGCTTTTTATAAAAAGCAAACTGGACATCAGTAAAATTTAAATCAACTTTAAAAACATCAAGATTAAGTGAACTGTCTTTGAAACTTAGGCTAAGAAAGCTTTTCTTGTATTTTAATCCTAATTCTAAATCCTCAAATTCCATTTCACTTACAAAATTAGCTTCTTCCCAAAAAATAAACTCATTGAAAATTTCATAGGCAAAGTCTTGATTTAATGAAAAGGTGTTAAGGATATCTTCATCGTTTAAATCAATGGTAGATTTTATATTAAAATCAAATTTACCAAAAGTAAATCCACTGTTTAAATTTAACCAAGAGGGTTGAAATAATTGGTCCTCGTTTTCAAAAAGTTTGATATAAATTTCAAAATTGAAATATTTTCCTTTATATTTTAATTTTGGAGTTAAGTACTTTGTTAAAGGTGGAAGGTTTTGAGTAAAAGAAAGATTAAAGAGTTTTATATCCTTAGAAAAAACAACATTATGAACCGAAGTACTTTCTGCATCAAACATAAAATATTCATCAATTATAACTGAATCTGAAGAATAAAAGTTTATTAAGTTTTCTGACCTGTTGTAAGTAAGACCTAATTTGTCAGATTTTATACTTAATACATTCTTTAAGGTCATTTTATCAACTTCATCACTGGAAGTAAGGTTTTTAGAATAATATGGTTTAAGTTTATTTGAAATTGACAACCAATTGGAACCTAGATTCAAATTAAAATCAAGGCTTCCTTTTAGAATGTAATTTAGTTTTTGTTCATTTTCACTAACATACTCAATATCGGAAAATTCTTGATTTATTTCATATTTTAAAAGATACTCATTTTGAACTTCAGAATTTTCGGCTTTTATTGGTAAACTAGAATATCTTTCTGTAAGTAAAGTAGACTTTTCAGAGTCTAAAGGAACAACAGCTTCTTTTTCCTCTAGATTTAGATTTTGAAGCTCGTTATAAAGTTTCAAGGCCTCTAAATCCGTATAACCCTTATTTTCACTTTCTTCATTTTTTATACTTTTTTTAACATCAAACAAAGTTCCTTGAACTGTCATGTTTACTATTGGTGAATAATTATCTAATTCATAAATATAGTTTTCATCGACTTTTGTATATTCATAAAGACCGACTAGATTAAACTTTGAAATTTCAAAATTACTTATGTAGGGGCTTAATGCTTCAACATCAGGTTTCCAATTCCCTTCAAAACTCATGTTATAAGAATTTACATAAGAATAATCACTAGGAAAAGTTTGGTCACTATTAAAAAAAGAATCAAAAGAATAGGTATTTAACCTATTATAATAGTCACTTTTAACATATGGGTCTGAAATATAAGGCAAACTCAGCTTAAAGCTACCACTTTCAAAAGAAAAAGTACTTTGAAAATCCCAAAAACCTCTAAAAGGAAGAGTTTCGTTTTTTACATCATAAGCCAAACCACCCAACGCATTTATTATTAGTTTCTTATTATAAAAATTATTTTCAGTTTCAAAACCAATAAAAGTTCCTAATTCCTCATAGGAATCAGCAAATAAAGCAAAATAACTTTCAGAATCCTTTGCCCAGCTTTCGAGACCATTTGCATTATCAATACTTTTTGATGAAGAATAGATAAGCCCATCTTTCACTTTTTCATTTCCATTTTCACTATTTAACAAAGTAGCAAAAGAGCTTTGATCTGCATTTTCCTTAATAGGATAAAGTCCATACAATTCTGTGGTTGTATTAAAAAAGAACCCTTTCTTTGAAGAGTATCCAAAGGCAGGATTAAAAACAAAGGTTGTTCCTGGATAAAAAAAGAAAGGAAAATAATAAATTTTTACTCTTCCAAGTTTGATAGTAGCATCTTTAATGAACATATCCCCTTCATCAAGAATAGCCATATCAGAAGAATTAATAGAAAAATAAGGGTCATCAGGACTAGTGGTTATATTTCCTTCCTCTAAAATCAACCCTTCACTATTACCTAAATAAGAAATAGTATCACCCTTTGCATAAAAGCTAACGGTTTGTCCTTCGGAGTTTTCTCTTTGAGATTCAACTTCTCCCCCAAGAACTTTTATATTTCCATTTTCCCAATTGTAATAAACAACATCCGCTTCTATTTTTTGATTGTCATTATCTTCAGAAGTAAAAGAAACGTTATTATAAGCTATAAGAGTTTTTTCATTAATATTAAGAATAATTTTATCAGCTTTTAAAATCTTTGGCTTTTCTTCTAGACTTGTAAAATTTAACTCTACTGAACCAGAAAGGATTACTTCATTTTCATTAATATTAACTAAATCACTTGATACTATTTTTAAAACATAAGAAGAAGTAGCCTCATCTTGGGCGTTAATAGAAAAAACTATAAGAAAAGCTAAAATAATAATAATGCCGAGCTTTTTTGTTTTCAACCTATAATCCTATTTTAAAGTTTCTTTTAGATAATACCCCGTATAAGAATTCTTATTTCTAGAAATTTTTTCTGGAGTTCCTTCTGCTACTACAGTTCCACCTTCAATGCCACCTTCGGGCCCTAAATCAATAATATAATCTACCTGTTTAATAACATCGAGATTGTGTTCAATTAATATTACAGTATTTCCAGAATCTACCAATCTATTTAGAACCTCAAGAAGTTTTTTAACATCCCCTGCATGAAGACCAGTTGTAGGTTCATCCAAAATATAAAGAGTTTTACCAGTGCTTCTTTTTGACAGTTCCAAGGACAATTTAACTCTCTGTGCCTCTCCTCCACTTAAGGTTAAAGCACTTTGGCCCAGTTTTATATAATCAAGGCCAACTTCAATTAAAGTCTTTAGTTTAGTACTTATCTTTTTTATTGGTTCAAAAAATTCATAGGCTTGTGCTACGGTCATTTCCAAAACATCATGAATATTCTTTCCCTTATAGTATATTCCAAGAGTTTCTTCATTATAGCGTTTTCCATTACAGACATCACATTTAACGTAGACATCAGGCAAAAAGTTCATAGCCACTTTAATTGTACCATCACCCTTACAAGCTTCACATCTTCCACCATTTACATTAAATGAAAAACGTCCTGGTTTATAACCTCGAGCTTTACTTTCTGTTAAAGAGGCAAAAAGCTCCCTTATTGGTGCAAATAAACCAACATAGGTGGCAGGATTACTTTTAGGTGTTCTACCAATTGGACTTTGGTCAATATTTATCACCTTGTCGACATTTTCTAACCCTGTAATTTTCTTTAGATATTTAACTTTTCCCTTCTTTTGTAGCAATTGTTGTTTAACAGCTGGAAGTAATATTCCATTTAATAAAGTACTTTTACCACTTCCACTGACTCCAGTTAAAGCAATAAACTCTCCCAACGGAAATTTTACATTTATCTTCTTAAGGTTATTTCTTTCAGCTCCCTCTAACTTAATAAATTTTCCATTTCCTTTTCTTCTTTTCAAAGGAACTGGAATTGCAAGCTCTCCACGAAGATATTTACCTGTAATACTATCGGGATTTAACTTTACTTGTTCAGGGGTTCCTTCAGCTACTATATACCCTCCATTTACACCTGCTGCAGGGCCTAAATCAACAAGATAATCTGCTTCTCTAATAGTTTGTTCATCATGTTCTACAACTATTACCGAATTTCCAATATTACGAAGATTTTTCAAGGAATCTATTAAACGCTGATTATCTCTTTGATGAAGTCCAATAGAAGGTTCATCTAAAACATAAATCACACCTGTTAATGCACTTCCAATTTGAGTTGCAAGCCTAATTCTTTGGGCTTCACCACCACTTAAAGTACCTGCTTTCCTAGAAAGGGTAAGATAATCCAATCCAACATTACAAAGGAAGTTAAGGCGATTATTTATTTCTTTTAATATTTCTTTTGCTATTTCTTTCTTTGAAGAATCAAGTTCAAGTTTACTAAAGAAATCAACAGATGCTTTAACTGAAAGATTCGTTGCCTCAATTATATTTAAATCACCAACAGTTACTCCTAATATTTCAGGTTTTAGTTTATTACCATTACAAACAGGACATAAATTTTCAGTTTGAAAACCTTGTAGCCAATTTCTAATATAGGGAGAGTCTGTAGAGGCATAACGTCTTTTCAAGTCATTTATTATTCCTGGAAATTTTCGATCTGTAGAAAAAAAATAACTACTATTTTCTAAAGAACCTCTTTCAAGTCGAATTTTATCTTGGGATCCATAAAGAATAATTTTAATAATCTCATCATCAAGTTTTTCAAACGGAGTGTCTAAAGAAAAATGATATTTTTTGGAAAGAGCTTCAAAAGTTGCTCTTCCCCATTTGGAATCAGGATTTTGACAAGCAATACCACCTTTATTAAAGCTCAAACTTCTATCGGGAATTATCTTATCAGGGTCAAATCTAACGGTGGTTCCAAGTCCCTTACAATTAGGGCAAGCTCCAAAGGGGCTATTAAAACTAAAATTTCTAGGCTGCAATTCTCCAATACTTGCTCCGCAGTGTGGACAGCTATTTTTAAGACTAAATATTTGGTATTGAACGTTCCCGTCCTCACTAATTTCCCCAATTTCAATCAAACCTTTTGAAAGAGTAACTGAAGTTTCCATAGATTCGGCCAAGCGTTGGCGATTATCCTTTTTTAATATAAGACGATCTGTAATAATTGAAATGGAATGTTTTAAATTTTTTTCTAAATTAACCATATCTGTTAGGTTTACAATTTCAGAATCAACTTTAGCTCTTTGAAAACCTAATTTTTTTGCGTCTTCAAATACTTTTCTGTATTCTCCCTTTCTACCAAGAACAACAGGAGCAAGTATATATAGTTTTGTGCCTTCTTCTTTTTCAAAGACCTTATCAATTACTTGGTCAACTGTAACTTTGGAAATTTCTCCATGGCCATTTGGACAATGAACAATACCAATCCTTGCCCAAAGCAATCTATAATAATCATATATTTCAGTTATAGTTCCCACAGTAGATCTTGGATTTCTATTGGTTGATTTTTGTTGAATTGCTATTGAGGGACTAAGTCCTTCAATGTAATCCACATCAGGTTTATCAAGTCTTCCTAAAAATTGTCTAGCATAAGAAGACAAAGACTCAACATAGCGTCTTTGCCCTTCAGCAAAAATAGTATCAAACGCTAGTGAAGATTTACCACTCCCACTGAGTCCGCTTATTACTATTAATTTATTTTTTTCAAGTTCGAGATTTATATTTTTAAGGTTATGCTCTCTAGCTCCCCTTATAATTAATTTATCGTTCATTAAAGTTCCTCAAAGGCTTTCCAAAATTCTTGGATAGCATTCTTTTTTTCTACTTCTTTATAAAGTTTACCTTTTCTATAAATAAAAGTTTTATTACCTATTCCGGTAATTGCAAGATCGGCATTTTTTGCTTCACCGGGACCATTTACCTGACAACCCATAAAAGCTATGCAAACATTTTTATCACTTTTAAGTAATTCATATTCCACTGATTCTAACATTTTATGGCTATCAAAACTATAACGTCCGCATCGGGGGCAGGCAATAATTCTAACACCCTTTTTTCTCAGGCCCAAGGTTCTTAAAAGTTCCACCCCTGCAATTACTTCACTTTCAATCGAACCATTAATTGAAAATCTTATAGTTGAACCTATGTTTTTCTCAAGTAGTCTTGAAAGTACCCAAGTTCCACGAACGGTACTACTTATAACTGATCCAGCTTCAGTAACTCCCAAATGTTGGGGATAAGAGCTTTGAAGAGCAAATTTTTTAGCTGCATCATAAGTTATATCACAATCAGTTGATTTCAATGAAACAACACTATTGGTGAAATTTACCTCTTCAGCCCAATTCAAATATTCTAGGGCTGTATTTACCATAAGATCTGCCTGAGTCTCATGTTCTAAATTTCTTGGAAGACTTCCACTGTTTAAACCGATTCTAATGCATTTACCTAGGTCACGTGCTTTTTTAAAAACCTCGATTGATTTCCATTTTGCACCAATATTTCCGGGATTAATTCTTACCTTATCAAAACCAATATCAAAAGCATCAAGGGCTAATTTATAATCAAAATGAATATCTGCAACCAATGGCATACAGCTTCTTTGACAAATTTGTTTAAAAGTTTCACGTTCACTTTCATTAACATAAGCGAAACGCATAATATCACAACCTAAGGCTTTTAAAGAAACAATTTGTTTAACTACATCTTCTATATCACTAACGGGGCGATCATACATTGTCTGTACAGTAATAGGATTATTTTCCCCAATTTCTATTTTTCCAATTTTAGCTATCATAGAGTCATTTTACTATCAATCATTAGAATTTTTCAATAAAGGACTTCAACTTCTGAAAGCTTTTTCTAATAAAGACCAAAACCTTTGCTCATCTACTTCAGTTGCCCAAAAAATATTACTTTCATTATTTTCAAAACCTACTACCGTTCTTCCATAACAATATTTACTTTCAGTTTCAATTTTTACATCAACTTTTTTAAAAGTAAACATTTCAGGTTCTATTAAAAAGGCTACACAACAAGGGTCATGCATGGCTGGATAATCATGAATATACTCTTTACAACTTTGGGTATAAAAATCCATTCCACGACAAAAATTCTTAGCTTTTAAATTGTCAAAATTTCTATAAATATTTAAAATTTCCGGTTTTAAAATTAATTTTAAGGTAACATCAAGACTCATTACAAATATTTTTAAACTACTAGAAAATACAACACTAGCACTTTCGGGGTCTGCATATATGTTAAATTCACTAGAGGGAGTTATATTACCTTGTGTACTTGAACCTCCCATTAATACAACTCTCTTAACATTTTTCTCAAAATCAGGGTCTAAACGCATCGCTAAAGCCAAATCAGTTAAAGGTCCAGTAAAAACAAGGGTAACTTCTCCAGGATTAGAGTTAACAGTTTCTATTAAAAAATCAATTCCACTTTTAGTTTCACATTTTTTTTCTAATTTTTCAAAAATTAGACCATCCAGCCCAGTTTTTCCATGTATAGCACCAGCTATTACCTGTTTCCTAATTAAAGGTTTAAAAGACCCTCGATAAACTGGAACATTAAGATTTAAAGACTGACACATATTTAATGTATTTATGACTACTTTGTCTAATACTTGATTTCCATAAGAAGCAATAATTCCCATAATGCTAAATTTATCAATAAAACCACTGGCTAATGCCAAGGCTACAGCATCATCTTGACCTGTATCAACATCTAAAATAATTTTTTCCATTTAACTCTCCGTAATAAATAAAGAAAAAAAATACCTAATAAGATAAAGGATAAAAATTTCTTTGTCTTATAAAAGGTATTTTTGTGTAATAAATTTAAGTTTTTAAATTTATCTCTTAAGCGTTTAAAAGTAACATTGAGAACACTAAAGTAAACAAAGCAACTGTTTCAACAATACCAATTACGATAAAGTAGTTTGCAGTTCCTTTTCCTGTTTCAGCCATAGCATCACAAGCATTAGCAGCTGTTTTTCCCTGCATATATGCAGAAAGTCCAATTGCCATTCCACCGAAAATACCTACGGACATACCTAGAAGAGGATCAATACCTCTTAAAGCTGCTGCTGAGATAAAATTCATCAACAGAAAACCGTAAATTGTCTGTGTCAAAGGTGCACCGGAAAAAGCAACCATAATAAAAGGTGCAGGTTTTCCGTTAGCATAACATTTCTTCCATCCGCCCACTGCAGCTTGAGCA
>JBAYZQ010000053.1:0-12624 GCA_041672385.1 Sphaerochaetaceae bacterium
AGTAATCATAATCTGTTTACTATTATCCTTTAAAAGATTGGAAGGAATGTTACTTCCTTTAATAACAGTGCTTATTAGCACTGTTTGGACTGTAGGCCTAATGGCATTAACAAATGCACGTTTTACAGTTGTTTCCAGTTGCCTTCCGGTTGTACTTATTGCTGTGGGATCAGCTTATGGAATACATGTGATAAATCATTATTACGAAGCACTTAACGAACAAAGAGAACCCTTAACAGCTGAGATGCATCGACAAATAGTTGTCCAATCAACATCACAGATAAGGTTCCCTGTAATTTTAGCAGGAATAACCACTATAGCAGGTTTTATTTCAACTATAACCAGCCCCGTTGTACCACTTAAAACTTTTGCTATTTTCTCAGCTGTAGGAGTAACAATTTCTCTTTTACTTTCCCTTTATTTCATACCTGCACTTCTTATGGTAAAACCATTAGTCAAAGAAAATATTAGGATAAAAAATAGAAATAAACCGGACAAAAAAGTGTTTTCTAAAATCCAAAACTCTGGATGGCAAAAAACTTTTATAAGTGGAACTTTTAAATACTTATCAGCTAGAAAAGGAAGACTCTTCATTTTCTTTGCAGTGGTATTAGCACTTTCAATTTGGGGAATATCCAAACTAAATGTAGAATCAGCTATTATTAACTACTTCCCTGAAGATTCTGAAATTAGACAGAATGCAAAAATGATTGATAATAATTTTGCAGGAACCAATTCTTTTTGTTTCAATATTACAGGACAAACAGCGGGAGATTTAACCGACCCCGAAATACTAAAACAGATGGATGAAATGGCCATCTATCTTCAAGGAAAATACCCAGAAATTGGAAAAATAGTATCCTTTGCTGATTTTATCAAAAGAATGAATATGGTGATGAACTCTTCAACCGAAGAATCCAATAACCAACAATTCTCTGAAGATTCCTCACAAGTTGACTCTTTCTTCTCAGATGATAGCACCCCTGATAATAGCGTAAGCTCCTTCTTTGATGATTCAGATATTGAAACTGAAGAAAGCTCTTCAACTTATGAAAACTCTAATGCAATGCTAAAAGAAACAATAACAGTATCACAAATGATGAATTTATTTGATCAAGTTTATGCAAATGCAGGTGGTTCTTCTCTTAGTGTTGAAGAATTTTACACTGAACTAGCCAAAGAACTTAATTATAAAGGCGAAGCCTATGATGAAATTCCTTACGACATAGAAAAATACCCGGTAGAGACCAAAGAAGAACTAAAGAACCTTATAAGCCAATATTTACTATTATACTCAGGTTCTCTTGATTCCTTTATTGATGACCCTCTACAACCAAAAATGGCAAAAATGCAAATTCAACTTACTACCCATGAAACAAAAGTAGTAAATAATATCATCGAAGATGCAAATAATTATGCACAAAGCCATTTCCCAGCTGGTTACACACTTCAAGCCTATGGAATTGCTGAACTTGAAAGTTCTCTGACAAATTTAATTACTCAAAGTCAAATAACAAGTCTTGCACTAGCAATTTTGATAGTCTTTATTATCATTGCCATATATTTTCATTCACCAATAGCAGGACTTATTGGTGCTGTCCCGCTAGTTATTTCAATTCTAATTAACTTTGGACTTATGGGATTATTAAATATTAATTTGGATATGGTAACAAGCATAATTGGATCTATTGCAATTGGAATAGGTGTCGATTACACCATTCATTTCATGGATGATTATCACAATCAAAGATTACTTTGCACGGATACTAATCAAGTAACTTTACGCACTCTTTCAGTAAGTGGAAAAGCAATTGTTGTAAATGCAGTTTCTGTTGGTCTTGGCTTTTTAGTTTTAAGTTTGTCACAGTTCGTTGTCCTCCGTTATATAGGAATTCTAGTTGCAATTGTTATGTTAACTAGTTCAGTAACCGCTATGACAATTTTACCTGCAATGCTTAATATTGCCAAACCAAAGTTTATATCAAGACCTTTAAAACAAAAAAATTCTAAATAGTTTTATAAAATAGGAGAAAAAAAATGAAAAGCAATGAAAAAGTTCAGAAATACCTTCTACTAATACTAATTACAGTATTAGTAATGGTAAATCCTCTTTTTGCAACTGATGGACAAGAAATCATGCAAAAAGTATTTGATGCCAAAGCACCAGAATATTCACACTCAGCAGTAAAGATGGAATTAATAAATTCCAATGGGGAAACACAAACAAGAATGATGGAAGAATGGGGAAAAGAAGAAGACTCTTTACTTTCAACTGTCATTATTTTTAGAAGCCCTTCTTCAGTAAAAGACACAAGATTTCTTCAAGTACAAAATGAAGAAAAAGCAGATGACAAATGGATTTACTTACCTACCTTGCGTACAGTCAGAAGAATTGCTTCAAGCGATGGAGACAAATCCTTCATGGGAACTGATGCAACCTATGATGATCTTACCACCAGAGAAGTTAATCTTGACAGTCATGAATATCTTTCAGATGAAAAGATTGGCTCTTATGACTGCTTTAAAGTCAAATCAACTGCTAAAGATCCTTCAACCAGTCAATATGGTTATCTTATAAGTTACGTTGAAAAAGAAAGTTATGTTCCAATAAAGGTTGAAATGTATGACAAAGATAAAAATTTGTTAAAGGTCTTAACTGTAGATAGTCTAGATCATACCGGCATTTACTGGATCCCAATGATAAATACTATGACAAATGTTCAGACTGGACACTCTACAAAATTATCCATAGTACAACTGGTTTTAGATGACAAACTTAGTCCAAAAATGTTCACACCAACCTTCCTTAAAACTGGAAGAGTTTAATTAGGAGATACAAGATGAAAAAGTTTACAACCTTAATGCTTTGCATTATTTTATTATTCTCAACAAACTTATTATTTGCTGATGATGGATTTGACAGTTTATTTACTGACATTGCGGAAGGAGGAAATTCCTCGGCTCTTGAAATCACAGGTTTATCAAACCTAGAAATATATGCCTCTTTGAATTCAAGTAAAACGGTTCTAACCAACTACAATTTGAATTTGAACCTTGCCTATGAAGGAACAAATAGCAATTTTAACGGTAAAATAAAACTTAATACTTTAACTTTAGAAAGTAATCCATTAAATATAATTGATGAATTAAATTACACTTTTTATTCAGATAACTTTGTAATCCAAGCGGGAAAAACAAAATTGGTATGGGGTCGAGGTGATAAACTTCATGTATTGGACAGCTTTAATGCCAATGATTATTCTTTATTTATACTTCCTGACTATCTTGATAGAAGAGTTGCTCTTCCTATGCTAAGCGTGAGCTATAACAGCCTTTCTAGTTTGAGTCTTCAAGCAGTTTGGACTCCTTCAATGACCGCAGACATTATACCATTAGAAGGAGCTTGGGCTATGGATGAAGCATCTTCTTTGTATACACTCTGTCAAGGATATGTAAAGACCCAAGCTAAAAATGCCTACTCATCAACTTATTCAAGTACTTTAAGTTCTCTTATGGCTGCTGGTTTAACTCAAGAGATGGCCAATCCTACAGCCTTATTAGCTGCTAATGAAGCTAGCCTAGAAATCGTAAATCAGTATTCTGATGAAGAAGCATTTTTACCTGATACCTCTACTCTAGATTATGGTCAATATGGATTAAGACTAACAGGAACAGTTGGTTCTTTTGATTTAGGAGCACAGTATTATCTTGGACATTATAAAACCCCATCTGTAGAATACCAATTAGCACAAGATGTTTATGGAAATACAGAAGTTAATAACTTAAGTCTAAGTTATGACAAATTAAGCATATTTGGACTTGACGGTGAAAAAGTAATTGGTGCCTTTAATCTTAGAGGCGAACTTGCTTATTATATGACTGAAGATACCGAAGGTAGTAATCCTTCAATTCATAACCCAAGCCTACAGTATTTACTAGGTTGTGATGTTTCTCTACCTTTCAATGAGCTTGATTTAAACGTTCAAGTAATTGGAAGTTATACTCTTTTTAATGATAAAATAGTAAGTCCTCTTGATATAGAATACGAAGAAGACAGAAATGCTTTATCAAACAAAGTTGTAGCTCAATTATCAGATTCATGGAAAAATGAAACAATTAAAACAAAAATTGCAGGCATTTGGAACATTGAAAAAGGTGATGTTGTAGTAATGCCTACTGTTGATTATGTTTTTGATGATTCTTTTACAATTTCTCTAACAGGAGCTTTAATATACGAGCTAAAAGAGAATGGTGAATTCAGTGAATTTGAAGACAATGACTTCATTAAACTTAAAACTAGTTATAGTTTCTAATTTTTTAATTTCAAAAGATGGCCATGTTATTAACATGGTCGTTTTTTTAATTAAAATTTTTAAAATTTTGAACCAGGATAATCCACTGAAAGATAATGATAAATTGAATTAAAAGATTCATTAATAAATTCTTCAGGATCAATATGAAAAGCAACACTAAGAAGATCATAGTCCCCTTCAACACTCTGTATCAAACTGTGTATCATGCCTACAAGCATAGCTGCAGTTCTTTTAGGATTCTGAAATATCCTAATACTTTTATCTTGAATTCCTTCCACAAGTAAATATGTTACTATTTCAGCAATTTGATTTATTTGTTTTTCACAATTTTTAACAATTACATTTTCTTTTCCAACAGATTTAATACAATTAGTAAAATTTGGAAGAAATTGAAAACTTGTATTATTCTTGAGAAATAGATCTCTATAAATCTTGGCAATATCCATCAATCTATCAATTGCTTTTTTATCTGAATTGTTTTTTGAATTAATTTGTTTAATAAGTTCATTTAAAGTATTAACTGCAATAGTTAAAAGAATTTCTTCCTTATTATGAAAATACAAATAAAGCGTACGGCGGCTTAAATCTGAAATATCTGCTATATCATTCATTGTAGCATTGACGAAACCTTTATTTTTAAAGGCAGCCTGAGAGGCATCAAGAATCTCTTTTATCCTTTTCTGTCTATCTCGCGCTCGTCTTTCAATTAAACCCATAATTACAACCTTTACTGTTATTATAACATGAAAAGTCTAAAATTTTAATGAAAAAGTTAATCATTTATAAAAACATATCATGAATAAGGCGGTCATAACTACCAGAAAATTCTCGAAGCTGTTTTGCTCCAAGGCTTTTATTTTGTTCAAAAAAAAGGTTCCACTCCCTAAAGCTATCATTTACTAGTTTTGCGCTTAGCTTATGCTTGATGTTTTCCTGACTACTTAAACGTCCTCTATCATCTATGACAGTTACACCTTTAGAAACTAATCTATAAGATAATGTTAAATCTCTAGTAATAGCCAATGCTGGGCTTTCACTGTTTTCAACCATGTAATTATCAGCACCATCGTCTTCGGTTTCAACAACTACCATCTCAATTTTACTTTTGACTTCTTTTGACTTTTCTAAAGATCCACCATTTTCTATAAAGGCTTTTCTAAGAAGACCTGTATGTTCAGCTATTTCAGTCTCAACATCTACTAAATGTCTATCAGCTACAAAAACTGCAGAAAGGTTGTTTTTCGTCAAACTGCGAAGAACAACCTTCCTAACATTCTTAGGACAAGAATCAGAGTCAATCCAAATTTGTATATGCTCATCTCTCTGCATATACTCGTTATTCCTGCTCTAAAGTCAAAGTTTTGTTTACTAAATCACAAACCTCACTTGGTCCAAAATATTGAATTGCTCCAGGGAACAAGAAACAAGTTTCCTCCGCCCATTTGGCTCGATTTTTTTCAAAATATTTAAAAGGTTTACCTTCAAGTTCAACTAAAGCTTTTTTAATAACAGGTTTATTTTTACCATTTCTCATTTCCATATTCATCATCATAGTAATTGGAATTCCACCAGCTTTCCAGTTTTCAGCTCCTTTTGATAGGTTAGAAATACTTGAAATATAGCCAGTAAGTCCAGATGAAAGTAATAAAACCGCATTATAACCAAGTGAATAACAGTAATCTGAATCAAAATTAGAAGGGGCTGCACAACGACCTTCATAACCAAAGAAATGACTTAAAGCCATAAATTTTCCGTTGAATTCTTTAGTTTTTGTTAATTCATCTAATTTCTTATCAACAAGCTCAATCAAAAGTTTTTCAGTTTCAATCTTACTAACTTGAACATTTCCATGAGGATCTCTGTCTGCTAAAAGTTGTCCTTGAATTCCTTCTGGAAGAAGAGAAAAAAGTTCACAAGATGTTTTTGAAGCTTTTTTCATTACAAAATCATACTGCATCTTAAGATTTGTACAAGTATTAAATTCTTTTTCATTTTTTGCAAGAATATCATTTAATTCAGCTAAAAGAGCTCTAAACTCGGGAATAAATTCAACAAGTCCCTCAGGAACTAAGCATACTCCAAAATTTAAACCTTTATTACCCCGAGAGACAACAACTTTTACAATGCTATCAATAATCTCGGAAAGACTTGTTTTATTCTTTTCAACTTCTTCACCAATTATACAAATATTAGGTTGAGTTTGAAGTGCACACTCAAGAGCTATATGACTGGCACTTCGTCCCATAAGACGAATAAAATGCCAATATTTTCTAGCACTGTTTGAATCACGTGCAATATTACCAATTAATTCACTATAAGTTTTTGTAGCTGTATCAAAACCAAAAGATACTTCAATTGATTCATTTTTTAAATCACCATCGATAGTTTTAGGACAACCTACTACCTTAACAGGACTTTTTTTAGCTTTGAAATACTCTGCTAAAACTGCTGCATTAGTATTAGAATCATCTCCACCAATTATTACGATACCACTGATATCATGTTTTTGACAAACTTTAATGCATTTTTCAAATTGTACTTCTGATTCCAATTTGGTTCTTCCGCTTCCAATAATATCAAAACCACCGGTATTTCGGTATTCAGCTAAAAATTCAGCTGTAATTTCAACATAATTATCATCGGTAAGCCCACTAGGTCCACCTTTGAACCCATATAATCTATTATTGGTATTTGCTTTCTTTAATGCATCAAAAAGACCTGCAATAACATTATGGCCACCAGGAGCCTGTCCACCGGACAAAACAACCCCAACATTCATAATATTTGAGATTTCTTCATTTTTACCTTTTTTAAAACTAACCTTTGGCATTCCAAAAGTGTTAGGAAAAAGCTTTTTTAATTCTTCTGCATCGGCTACAGAAGTTGTTTTCCCGCCTAAAACAGGAACAACTGTATTAATATCTCCTACCAGAATTCCCGGTAGTTTTGGTTGATATTCATAACGACATCTTTGTAAAGGTGAAACCATTATTTCCTCCAGAACTATACTTTAATTTCGTTTTCATTCTAATGATAATAACACAGTTGTTCAATAACACTACATCAAAAACACTCCGTTACTCTTTGCTTCTTTAAGGTCCTCTTCAGTCCAAATTGAAGCCTGTACTTCTCCAATATGTGCTTTATGCAATAAGAACATGCAGAGTCTACTTTGGCCAATTCCTCCACCAATAGTTTGAGGAAAATCACCATTAAGTAATCTTTGATGCCAATATAATTCCTTTCTTTCCATAAAATTACGCATCTTTAATTGTTTTAAAAGAGTTTCGCTATCAACTCTTATACCCATCGAAGATAGTTCAAGAGAATCTTGTCTAACTGTATCCCAGACTATTAAATCACCATTTAAACCATAGTAATGATGTTTTTTTCCATCTTTATCAGTATACTCGTCGGTTTCTGTTGACCAATCATCATAATCAGGACTTCTTCCTCCATGGCTTTCACCATCACTGAGTTCTTTTCCAACTCCAATGATGAATATAGCTCCATAACGCTCTGCTAATCTTCTCTCTCTTTCTGTGCTATCAACATCAGGATACATTTTTAGTGCATCTTCACTTTGAATAAAGGTTAAATTATTTGGAAGGACTCTAATACATTCTGGGTAATTCTGTCCAATGAGGAATTCAGTTCTTTTTAATGCTTCATAAATCTTTAATACGATTCTTTTTAGGAAATCAAGGTTACGTTCTTCTGCGCTCATAACCCGTTCCCAATCCCACTGATCAACATATATTGAGTGGATATTATCAATTAAATCATCTGGTCTAATTGCATTCATGTCAGTATAAAGTCCAGTTTCTGGTTCAAAACCATAATCGGCTAATGCCATTCTCTTCCATTTGGCTAAAGATTGAACAATTTCCATTTGGCAATTATTCATGTTTCCTACTTCAAAACCAACTGGACGCTCTACGCCATTAAGATCATCATTAATACCACTCCCCTTTTTTACAAATAAAGGACTAGTAACTCTAGAAAGTTTAAGTTCTCCACTTAACTCTCTCTCAAAGGTATCTTTTACAAATTTTATAGCTCTTTCTGTCCTCTGTGGATCTAAAAGAGATTTGTAATTTTTAGGAAATATAGACGCCATAAAAACTCCTTATATGGTTTTTTATACAAAAAGACAAATGTATATTAACCTTTTTTTATTTTTTTATTAAATTCCTCTATAAAATATATTCATCATAAGGTTCAGGGCATACTGCCTCGAACTTAAACTTTTTATTAATAAGTTTCGTATAAAATTTTGCTGTTTCTTTTTCACCATGAACAACAAACACCTTTTTGGGAACATTTTTAAAAGCTTCAAGCCAAAGTAGAAGGCCTGATTGATCAGCGTGCCCACTTAAACCCTCAAGTTCAACTATTTTTGCATTAACTTTAATATCTTCACCGAAGATTTTTACGTTTTTCTCACCACCAAGAATTCTTCTTCCTAAAGTTCCTTCTGCTTGGTAACCTGTAAAAACTATTGAACACTCACTTCTCCAGAGATTATGTTTAAGATGGTGTTTTATTCTTCCAGCCTCACACATTCCACTTGATGAAATAATTACACAGCTTTCCTTTCGGCTGTTAAGCTTCTTTGATTCACTGGCTTCAGTAACTGTTACAAGGCTTGGAAAAATTATTGGATTTTCACCTTCTGAGAATACTTTCATAGCTTCATCATCGTAATAACCTAAAACATTTTTACTGAAAACCTTTGTAGCCCTTACAGAAAGGGGACTATCAACAAAAACAGGTACACTAAAATTATTTTCATAATAAAGATGTCTTAAAAGATAAAGAATTTCCTGGGTCCTTCCAACAGAGAAGGATGGGATAATTACATTTCCACCTTTACTAAACGAATCCTCAATTACTTCTTGTAGTTTATTTGCCCTTGCAGTGGTCTTCATAGCTTCTTTATTGTGCTCCCGGTCTCCATAAGTTGATTCAGTCACAACCCAGTCAGCATAACTAAGATAATTAGGATCTTCAATTATTGGTTGATTAAGATTTCCAATATCTCCACTGAAAACGATTTTCTTTGTTTGATCCTCTTCAAAGCACCATAATTCTATTGACGCAGAACCTAATAGATGTCCAGCATCAACAAACCTTATTTTTACATTATCATTTAAGTAAATTTCCTCATTATAAATATGGGATTCAAAAAGAGTTAACGCTTTCTCTGCATCTTCTGTATCGTATAAAGGTTCTACTCTATCAAATCCTGCTCTTAGATTCTTTCTAGATTTCCATTCTGCATCAGATTCTTGAATATGGGCGCTATCAAGTAACATAATTTGACATAAATCAGAGGTAGCTCCCGTACAAAGTATTTTACCTTTGAAACCTTTCTTAACAAAATAAGGTATCTTACCACTGTGATCTATATGGGCATGAGTTAAAAGAATAAAATCAAAAGCTTCTGGATTTATAGGCATTTCATAATTATCCATTCGTTTTTCATCTGAACCTTGAGCAAGTCCACAATCTACTAAGATATTTAAACCTGAAGCTTCTAGAATATGCATACTTCCCGTAACTTGCCTAGCAGCTCCAAAAAAAGTTAATCGCATTAGTTTCTCCTTCTATTTAGAATCCCAAGGATTCTCCTACTATTATTACATTTATTCTATCTTTTACTCTTTGACGAGATAAAATTACTGTTGAACAACAAATTGTATTTACGCAACCTGAATTTTCACACATTGTCTTATCCAAATACATGCAATAACCATGTTTGCTACAAAAGGTATCAGCTCCTACTCTGTCACAATTTGTTGGGGCGCTTACTAAGCGAACCCTTTCTACTGCTGCTTCTAAATTACTAACTATCTTATTTATTCCACATACAACAATCACTCTCTTAGGACCAAAAATCATGGCACTTACTCTATTTCCATTACCATCAACATTATAAAGAAGGCCATTTACAGTAATTGCATTGGTTCCAGTTAGAAAAGTATCACAATCAAAGGCTTGACGTTTAAGTTTTTCAAGTCCTTCTTTAGTCAGGTTTTTATCAAACCTATCCAACATATTATAATTTCCTTTTCTTACTTCTTCAATAACTCCACATTCTTGTAAAGTTATAGAACCACCAAAAGCTATGGATTCTCCTTCTTTTAACAATTCTTTTAAGAGAGGAACAACTTCTTTGGCGGTTTCAACGTAAAATCCTTTCATGTTGTTTTTTTCTAAAGAATGTATTACTTTTTTACTAATCAGAGCATTGTGTTTTTTTAAACTCTCATTCATTTTTATTCCTCCCTTTTATCAATAATTTAGCACCTAGTATTTAAAATATTAGATTATATCTTTCATACTGAATATACCACATCATTACAAATTTTATAAGTAACAATAAAGAATTTTGATACTCTTAATTATCAATAATAACACTAAAAGATAAAATCTTTAAATCTTTTATTTTCTTGCTAAAGTGTACTTATTCTAGGATATAAATAAAATTTAGCCACTATATGTTCCATCTCTATTTATTATATCATATGAATTTTTTATAAATCATAACCTCAAGATTAAAAAAACTTTTCTATAGCTTTATACAATTTGCCGCTAATTTCTTTATATAGTGAATTAGGAATTTAAATTTAAAATTTGATCACATGTTTAGGAATAATTATAATAATACTTGTTTCCAGTATTGTAAGACTTTATAATAAAATAAAACTAAAAATGATTAATTACAAAACAAATTCTTATTATTTGTGATGATTTGTTTTTTTATACTTTTTGATAATGGTATTGTAGATACTACTAATAAATAATTATGCAATAAAAAAAATTAAAATAGGATATAAAATATGAGATTTCTGATTAACGATAATGAAGCTCCTGATATTCCAGAAAGATTACTACAAAATCATGAAGATGGTAATGTAGTTTTTTTCTGTGGAGCTGGAATTTCCGATTCTGCTGGTTTGCCTGGATTTAAAAAACTTGTTGATCAAATTTATGAAAAATTGGGTTGCGAAAAAGATTCTCTTCAAGAAGAAGCTTATGAAAGCAAACAATATGATTTAGCTATTTCTCTTTTAGAATCATCAACTTCAGGAGGGAGAGATAAAGTTAGAAGTAAAATTTCAGAGCTTTTAAGGAATCCTAATATTTCAAAAACTTCAACCCAAATACATAAAGCCTTGCTTACTTTATCAAAAACAAATAATGGAAATATAAGGTTGATTACAACAAATTTTGATCAAATATTTGAACATATTATAAAAGAAAATAATTCAAAAATTAACACTTATATTGCTCCCGCATTACCAATTGTAAATGAAGATTGGGATGGCTTGGTATATCTACATGGATTATTAAATGAAAACCCAAAATTAAATAATAAAAATCAATTAATAATTTCTAGTGGAGATTTTGGCCAGGCTTATCTAATAGATAGATGGGCTGCTAGATTCCTTGGGCAGTTATTTAAAAAATATTCAGTTTGCTTTATTGGTTATAGTCTTGAAGATCCTATTGTTAGATATATGACTGATGCAATTACTGGTACTAGAAATAATGGTGAAAACCCACCAGAAATGTTTTCATTTTGTAGTTATAACAAGAAAGAAGAATTACAAGAAAAAGAATATATAATTAATAAATGGAAATCTAAAGGAATAACACCTATTCCATATTATGAAGAAAACGACCATCATTTATTAAATGAAACCATTTTTTCTTGGGCTACTTCCTATAAGCAAGAGCTCCAGGGTAAAGTTTATGCTATTAATGAATTGATTGATAGGAAACCTTCAATTAGTACGGTTGAAGATGATATAGTAAAAAAAATGATATGGGCTATCAGTGATGCTTCAGGAAAACCCGCAGAAACTTTTGCAAAAACAACACCTGTATTTGATTTAGAATGGTTAAAATCATTTTACTCAAAAAAATACTCTTCCAATGATTTAGTTTTATTTGGTATTAATAATACAAACAAACGAAAGTTTGAAGATAATTATACTCTATTAAATAGACCCTATCCTGATAATTCTTACCCACCTAAAATGTCTATTGTTAATTCAGAATTAGTAAGTAATAAATGTGATAAAATAATGAATTGGATATTTCAATGGTTATTACGCCACCTTAATAACCCAAATTTAATTATATGGGTAAATCAAAATGGGGGGAATATTAATTATAATTTTAAAGAAATGATTATAAGAAGATTAAATGAAATTTCAAAATTGGAGAAAGAAAATTGTAAAACAGAACTTCAAAAAATAAAAGACAATAGTCCTGATGGTATCCCAGATGAAGCAATGAA
>JBAYZQ010000054.1:0-12434 GCA_041672385.1 Sphaerochaetaceae bacterium
AAATAGACTTTTAAATACCATACCTTCAGTATTAATTTTAGTATTTGTCACCTCAATGGCTGCATATGTATTGGCAAGAAACAAAGGTAAATTTTACAAAATCATGTATGCTGTTTTTACTGTAGGTATTTTAATTCCTTTTCAATGTATAATGTTAAGCCTTTATTTAAATTTTTATAATTTGGGACTAGCCAGTACTAATATTGGTTACATTATAGCTCGTGTAGGTATGCAAGTTTCAATTAGTGTTCTTGTTGTAACTAGTTTCGTAAAGACTATTCCGTATGAACTAGAAGAAGCTGCTCTCATTGATGGAGCCGGAAAATTTACAATTTTCTGGAAAATTGTTTTCCCACTAATGAGATCCGTTAATTTAACACAAATTGTATTAAATACTTTGTTCTGTTGGAATGATTACAATGTAGCAATTGTACTACTTCGTAAAAAAAGTTCAAAAACTTTGCCTTTAGCACAAATAATATATTTTAACGAAAATACATCAGAACTGAATTATGCTTTTGCTTTCTTTTTAATGACTATAGTTCCTATTTTGCTATTATACTTCTGTTTGCAGAAATACATAGTAAAAGGAATTACTAGCGGAGCCGTTAAAGGTTAAATAAAAAAACTATTAAATAAATTATTATATTAAAATAAATTAGGAGAAAATATGTTAAATTATCATGTAACAATAGGTTTAGTGCCAGTTAGACGTGATGTCTCTGCTCGACCAGGAATTTTCAATTGGGAAAAAGCTGAAGAAAGAGGAAAGAAAGCAGTAAGTTATATTAAGAAAGAATTTACTTCCTCTCACGTAAGTTTCGTAGACATAGAAGGAATAAATAAAGAAAATTTATTATACAAAGAAAATCAAGTCCCTTTTGTAATTGAAAAATTTACAAAAGCAAAAGTTGATTCTATATTTTTTATCAATTGTAATTTTGGAAATGAGGAAGTAATTGCTCAAGTTGCAAAACCATTAGCTAAACCTGTTCTAATTTGGGCACCATTAGATGATGAATATGCTAGCGATGGAATGCGTTATACAGATAGTCAATGCGGAATCTTTGGAATCAGCAGACAACTTGAAAGAAGGAACATACCATTTTCTTATATTGAAAATTGTGCAATTGAAGATAAAATATTTGCGGAAGGACTTGATAAATTTTCAAGAGTTACCTGCATGGTAAAGAACTTTACAAATTTAAGAATTGGACAAGTTGGATTAAGGCCAAAACCTTTTTGCTCAGTAATGGTCAATGAAAGTCAACTAATGGAAAAATTTGATCTTCAAACAGTACCTATTAATTTAGCAGTTATAATTGATAAATATAACAAAATCTTAAAAGAAAGAGACCCCGAACTAGTAGAAGGCGTTAAATATTTTGAAAGCCATTATGAAATTGATGAAGAAAGTAGACCTTTATTAAAAAAACAATATGCCTTTGTATTACTCTATGAAGATTTATTCAAAGAATTTGACCTTAAAGCAATAAGTGCTGAATGTTGGACTGCAATGCAATTAGCCGTAGGAGCCATGCCATGTACCGCTTATAGCATTTTAGCTGATAAGGGTAAAATTATAGGATGTGAATCTGACCTGCACGGAACCCTATCAATGTTACTCCTTGCTTGTGCAGCTTTTGGTGAAACTAGGCCATTTTTTGGAGAATTTACTGTTCGTCATCCAACTGATAAGAATGTTCAACTTTTATGGCATTGTGGCCCTTTTGCTTATTCTCTTAAGAAAAAAGATTCAGTAGCAAAAATGGTAAATCAGCGAGAATGGTTCCAAGTAAAAAATGGAAAATTTACAATTGCTCGATTTGAACAAGAAAAAGGAAAATATACCCTTCTCAATGGGACTTTTGAATCAGCAGAAGGACCTAAAACCTTTGGAACTTATATTTGGGCTCGGTTTAAAAATAGAAGTGCATGGGAAAAGAAAATAATTTATGGACCTTATATTCATCACTTTGCTGAAATAGAAGGCGACTATACTGAAGTCATTCAAGAATTCTGTAGATATATTCCAGACTTGAATATAGATGAAGTCAAGGAATAAAGGAACTAGAAAAATGAATAGAATAATCGGAATTGGATCAGCAGTTTATGATATATTGGCTCTCACTGATAAATATCCCAAAGAAGATACCAAAAAAGCTTGTCAAACTATGAGAAGCCAAGGCGGAGGCCCTTGTGCCACCGCTTTGGTAGCTGCTAGTAAGCTTGGAATGGATTGTGAATATTGGGGAAATGTTGGAGATGACCAGGCAGGCCAATATATAAAAAATGATTTTGAAAAATATCATGTAAATACAAAAAACTTAAGAATCAAAAAAGGATATCAGTCCTTTAGTTCTTTTGTCCTTTGTTGTGAAGAAACAGCTTCTAGAACTTGTGTATATTACAAAGGAACTGTCCCTGAGCCAAAATCCAAAGATTTTGTTCTTGAAGAAATGAAAGGAGCTAGTTTCCTTCATTTAGATGGTTATCATGTAGAATTTGCCTTAGAGGCTGCTAAAGAAGCAAAAAAATTAGGAATCTTAGTTAGTCTAGATGCAGGTTCTGTAATGGAAAATTGTAAATTATTAATGCCTTTCGTAGACATTTTAATAGCATCGGAGGAATTTGCCCTAGACTTTACAAAAGCAACTACAATTGAAAATAGTATTCACATTTTAAACCAAAAATATAACCCTAAAGTTTTAGTTGTTACTAAAGGGAAAGAAGGTGGTGCCTTCTTTGATTCAAATGAAGTAAAAAAATACTTGGCTTTTAAAGTAAATGCAGTGGATTCAAACGGAGCAGGGGATGTATTTCATGGAGCAATGCTTTTTGCTTTAAATAAAGGTTTTAACGTTAATGATAGTTGCCTATTTGCAAGTGCTACATCTGCGCTAAAATGCACAATTTTTGGAGCCAGAATTGGAACTCCTTCCTATGAAGAAGTTATCAAATTTATGAGAACAAAAAATATCAAATTAAAAAACAATTTATAGGAGATTTTATATGGAAAAATTAGGATTCATGAGTGATATGATTCTTAGTGAACTACAAGATGTAGTAGGAATAGATAATGCAGGAATTGGTGAAACTGAAGCATTAGCCTACGGAACAGATTATTTCTGGGTAGCTAGAGAATGGGCAGACAAATCACAAAAACCTGCAAGAGCTCAATATTATGTACATCCTTCTTCTACTGAAGAAGTTTCAAAGATTTTAGTAATAGCAAATTATTATAAATTACCAGTACAAACTTGGGGCGGTGGCTCTGGAAGCCAAGGAGCAGCCTTACCTGTAGCTGGTGGAATTTTACTTGATATGAAAAGAATGGACCATTTAATTGAAATAGATATGATTAGTAAAACTATTACAGCAGAAGCTGGAATGATTTTCCAAAGACTTGAATGGTATGCCAATGAAAATAACTTATCAATAATGCATATCCCTTCATGCCTTACTGCAGGAACAATTGGAGGCGCCTTAGCCCATCGTGGTATTGGTATCATGAGTACTAAATACGGAAAAATCGATGATCAATGTATGAGCCTAGAAGTAGTACTTCCAAATGGAAAAATAATAAACACTCTTCCAGTTCCAAAACACGCAGCTGGACCTGACTTGAATCAAATGTTTATAGGAAGTGAAGGCACTTTAGGAATTATTACTAAAGCAACCTTTAAGATGGTAAAAATTCCGGAAACAAGGCTTTTTGGAGCGTATTTATTTAAGGATTTTATTACAGGCTTAAACGCTTGTAGAACCATAATGCAAGAAGGCTATAAACCTCCAATTATGAGATTATTTGACGGAGCTGAAACTTCTTCTGTTATTAAGGATGTTATTGGCTTTTCAAAAGAAGGTGCTTTCATGAACTTTGCAGTTGATGGACCAAAAGAAATGGCACAATATGAAATGGTTAAAATAAATAAAATTTGCACAGACTTTGGAGCAATGGACTGTGGAAGTGAATATGGAGAAAAATGGTATAAAAACAGAATTACCTTCTTCTATCCAGGTCATATAATGAATAACCCACAAATGTTTGGAACTATGGATACAGGATCTTCCTATAAAAACATGCCAAAAATTTATGAAGCTATGAAAGAAGCAGTATTACAATTTGAAGGCGTTCGATTTATTGCACACTGTTCTCATTGGTATGAATGGGGAACAATGCTTTATGATAGATTTATTATGGATAATCCTCCAGAAGATCCACATGAAGCAATCTTACTTCATAACAGAATTTGGAATGCTGGTGTTAGAGCAGCAATTGCAAATGGGGGAGTAATTAATGATCACCATGGAGTCGGTTTAAAAGTTTCACATTTAATGAAAGAACAGTACGGACCGGCAATGGAAGTATTAAGAGTGATGAAAGCTGGATTAGATCCTAATGGAATAATGAACCCATACAAACTTGGACTATAGGAGAAAAGAAATGGAAAGAACTACTGAAAAAATTGAAGATGCATGTAGGTTCTGCTGGATGTGTAGACATTTATGCCCAGTGGCTTTAGTTACGGGAAACGAAGCTGATACTCCTAGAGGTAGAGCTTTTGTACTATCAATGGACAGAAGAGGATATGTATTTAATTCAGAACAAGTCGATATGATGTATAGATGTAATTTATGCTATGCTTGTACTGATGATTGTGCAACAGGTTATGACCCTACTGTATTTACTAGAGCAGCTAGAACAAAAGCTGTAGTAGCAAATATGCTAACAGGCCATCTAAAAGAAGTAGTAGATGAAACATTGCAAGGAAAATTACCTGTCATACACGATGAAGAAACCAAAGAATATAAAGCAATGCTTTCAAGACATAATAAAAAAGCTGATTTATTAATTTATAGAGGTGGATGGAAATCACTTTCTTTACCTTTTTTAACACTCCTTGAAAAAAACAATATTGACTTTAAAATAATGGAAAAAGAAACTGTAAGTGGAAGTTTAGCTTGGGATTTAGTTGGAGTTGTTGACGAAGTTAAACAGTTTGCAAAGAACTGGGTAAAGGAGTTGAATGAAAGTGAGGCTAAAACAGTAGTATGTTTGGATAACAATGATGTTTTCTTTTCAAGAGATCAAATGGCTCGCTGGGAAGTAAAATCAAAAGCTCAAATAATAACAACAGTCGCTTTTTTGATTTCAATGGAAAAAGAAGGAAAACTAAAAAAAGTCAATAAAAACCTAGAAATAACTTACCATGATCCTTCAAGATTGGCCAGGAATCTAATGGAAATTGATGAGCCAAGAGAATTAATAAAAAATAGTGGAGCAACCTTAAAAGAGCTATTTTTACATGGGCATTTGGCTCGATCTTGTGGGGGAATAGAATTAAAAGAGTTGTATCCAGATGTAGCTACAAAAGTTGAAGAAGGTCTGTGGGAAGATATAAAAAGATTAGGAGTTAAGACCGTAGTAACAACTGACCTACCAACCTACAGTGTACTTAAAGAAAGTACTCCAGAAGGTTATAAAGTATTAGAAATAAGTGAACTATTACAGTAGGGGGTAATAAATGTATTTATTGGGTGTTGATTTTGGAGGAGGCTCCACAAAAGCCACTTTATTAGACCAAAATGGAAGAGTAATTGCAACTTCGAGTTGTGAATATCCTTCCATTTGCCCCAAACCGCTTTTTATTGAGCAGAATCCATATACTATTTATGATGCTTTTAAAAAAAATTTAAGTACTTTATTTTTAAAAACTGCCATCAAAGCCGGAGAAATTTCTACAATTTGTCTTGATGGTGGTACTCATATTGCAGTTCTAATGGATGAAAAAGATAACGTCATTCGCCCTGCAATTTATTGGTCTGACGGTAGGAGCAAAGAAGAAAGTGCAGCTTTAACAACTGAACAAAAACAAAAAATTTCCAATCTTTCTTTTAACTTACCAAGTCCAACTTGGACACTTCCTCAATTACTTTGGATTAAAAAATATGAACCAGATAATTTTAAAAAAATAAAAAAAATTAGGTTTTTAAAAGATTATATACGTTTTAGATTAACAGGCGATTTTGTTACAGACTCTATTGAAGCTATGGGAAGTATGTTAGTAGATTCAAGGGTAGACTCTTGGAGTTCTTATCTATGTGATATTTGTGGATTGAATAAAAAAGTATTACCTGAAATAGTTAAACCAGAAGACATGGTTGGCAATATTTCTGCAAAAGCTGCAGAAGAAACTGGCTTAAGTACAAAAACAAAAGTAATAGTGGGATCTACCGATACTGTAATGGAAGTTTTTGCCTCTGGAGCAATACATTCAGGAGATGCAACCATTAAATTAGCAACTGCTGGACGAATATGTATAGTTACCCCTAAACCAATCGTTTCAGGTTTATTGGTTACTTATAAACATTTAATCGAAGGTCTTTGGTATCCAGGAACAGCAACAAAAACTTGTGCTGCTTCACTTAGATGGTTTAGAGATACCTTCTCAAGTCCTCTGGATAATAAAGCCTATGAAAAAATTGACAGTTTAGCATCTAAAACAAAACCTGGAAGTGATAATCTATTTTTCCATCCATATTTACAAGGAGAAATTACTCCCTATCAAGATAGCGCTTTAAGAGCTAGCTTTACTGGAATATCTTCAGCTCACACCTATGGCCATTTTTGTAGAAGTGTCTTAGAAGGCGTTGGATATTCTTTGATGGATTGTTTGGCGAGTTTAGAATCTCTTGGATTAAAGCCTACCAAGACTTTAAGAATAATTGGTGGTGGATCAAAAAGTGAACTTTGGTGCAAAATAATTAGTGATATGTTAAATCAACCTTTAGAAAAGGTTATTACCGATGATTCTTCAATTGGTTCGGCCATGTTAGCAGGAATTTCAGCAGGTGCTTTCTCAGACTGGAATCAAGCTGTTGAGGCTACTACCAAAATAGGAAGAAAGATTCTACCAAAACAAGAAAATTCAGGGCTTTATAAAACTAATTTTAGAACTTACAAAAAGATAGTAAATGCTTTACAAAGCATTTACCAGGAGATGAGTAATTGAATGTTTTGTTATTAATTAAACCTGTAGCCTCTCAAAGTTTAGCAGATGGAAGCCGCTCAACTAAAGAAATGTCTATAAATATGGCAGATGGCGCAGCTTTTTCTTTTACTATTAATCAAAAGAAAAACAAACAAGACAAAATAGTTTTACTTTCAATGGTTCATAATTTTCCAAATCCACAATTAAAAAAATTATGTTCCTACCCTTTTGATTCAATTTATCAAATTTGCGACTCACTTTATGCAGGTAGCGATACCCTAATAACTTCAAAAATACTGGCCAAAGCTACTAAATACATAGAAAAAGACATGAAAATCTCATTTGATGTAGTAGCTTGTGGAAATCGTTCAACTGATTCTGAAACCGCCCAAGTTCCTTGTGAAGTTGCTAGTTTTTTAGAATTGCCAGTATTTACTAATTGTATTTCAGTAAAAAAAGAAAAAAAAAATTGGAAAATTATAAGATTACTAGAACAAAAAACCTTAGAATATTCTTTTGAAAACAAATGTGTAATTTCCTTTTGTCCAAAAGGTTCAGAACTTGATCCACCTTCTTTATTCGGCATGTCACATGCAAATGAAGTTCCTTTTATTAAAATTGATAACACACAGTTAAAATTTGATAAAAATCTAGTTGGTTTAAAAGGTTCTCCTACAAAAGTTGTGCGATCAATTAAGGTTCAACAGGGACTTAGAGAATCTATCCTTATTGAAGATCCAAAAGAAGGAGCTACCATCATTTGGAAAGAAATTAGAAAAATTCAAAAGACTAAGGAATCCTCCTTAAAGAAAAAGGTTTTACCACTTACTAAAGTTAGTTGGGGGACTCCTGCGTTTGTAGTTTGTCCCGTTTCAGATGAATTAGCTTGGAAAACTTCACTTCAAATACTTGGTAAACTAACACTCTTAGGCTTTTTAGCCCAAGCATTAGTTTTAGGAAGTGTTTTATCACAAACTAAAAAAGATGAATTAACCACAAGTGGTACTAGAAAAATAACCAAAATATCAGTTGATAAAACAACTGATGATAGATTAGCTGCTGAAGCAATTGTAAGATTTATGCAAGAAACAACAGGAATTCTACTTTTTGGTGCAACTGTAAAAATGAGAAGTATTGCCCCTCTTTGTGCTGCTAAACTTTCTTGTGGTCTTTGTGCTGATTGTACAGACCTTAAATCCTTAAATAATGGTAAACTTTTGTATATTCGACCAGCTTTTGGTGAAAGCTTGGAGGCACAAATTGAAGTAAAAAGTCCTTTAGCCATTGCAACTATTCGACCAAATGCTTTTGCAAATTATTTGTTTATGAATTCTAAAATTGAAGTAGAAAAATTTTCTTTTATCTCTCAATTGAATTTTCTTGAAGCTGAAGAAGTTAAAATTCCCCTCGACAATGAAAGGGATGAAAGAATAATGTTTAGTCTTGGAGATGGTATTAAAGAAAAAGAACTAAGAGACCAAATTGATAACTTTGGATTTGCAAAAGGTGCTAGTAGACAAGCTGTGAATCATTATGTAGTACCCTATGTTTATCAAGTTGGATTAACCGGTAAAATAGTAAAACCTCAACTTTATGTTGCTTTTGGGATTAGTGGAAGTGAACAACATTTGGTTGGAATAAAACAAACAAAAACAATAATCTCTGTAAATATTGATCGAATTGCACCCATTTTTGATTATAGTGACTATGCTATTTGTTGTGATGTAAAACAAGTAGTAGAAGCCTTAGAAATAGAAAAGGAGTTAAAAAATGAATTATAAGAAAACTTATATTCCCAAAGAAGGGTATTCACCTATTTGTGAAATTGGAAAATGCTCTCTAAAAATGTTAGAGTTTGGAATGATTGAACTACATTCAGGAAATGAATGTAGTTATTCTAGTGAAGAAAAGGAAGCTGTTTTTATCATACTTGGAGGTCGTTGCACTGTTAAATTTAAAAACGGCCCAACTTATGAAAATATTGGAACAAGACGTTCTGTTTTCGAAGGAAAAGCAACAGCAGTTTATATTCCTCGCCATCAAAAAGTTACAGTGAGAACAGATTGGTCTGTAAAAATTGTGGTAAATGCAACTCCAGTTGATGAAGATACAGAACCTCAACTTATCACACCAGATATGATAAAAATGAAAACCCTTGGTCAAAAACCATTTGAAAGAGAAACTACTTTTATTGTTGATGGTAGTACCAATTCAAAATATTTAACTATTGGTGAAGCTTATGTAACTCCAGGAAACTGGGCTGGATTTCCACCACATAAACATGATACAGATGCAATGCCGGGAGAAGGAATATTAGAAGAAATTTATTATTTCTTATTTGATCCCAATCAAGGATTTGCTTTGCAGAAGATGTATACAAAAGACGGATCTATCGATGAAGTTTATACTGTTAAACAAGATGATTTAGTTGAATTTCCTAAAGGCTATCATACAACAGTTGGAGCCCCTGGGTATAACACTTACTTCCTTTGGAGTATGGCCGGAAAACATCAAGGTTTCTTCCGTTCAAACGATCCAGACCATGAATGGGTAAGTGCAGTCGAAAATTTATTAAAGAAAAATAAATAAAACAATGAATGAAAATATTAAAGCAACTTGGTTGCTTTAATATTTTTTATCTTTTAATGCAGATTCAATAAATCTAAAACCTTTAACAACATTAGGTTTTTTTCTAGCAATAATTGTGTATATACAATCAATAATAGTAATTTGGGCAATTCTAGAGTCTAAAGACACAATCCTATATTGAGTTTCTTTACTAGCAGTAAAAATTTTAATGTCAGATATCTTAGTTAAAGGAGAAGTTCCAATATTGGTAAAGGAAATAATTGTTGCATGTCTTTTTTTTGCGACCTTAGCACAATCGACCACACCTTTTGTTGAACCTGAATGGCTAATTGCTACTAAAACATCATTTTTAGTAAGAGAAGTAGCCCTTATTGTTTGAAGATGAGAATCCAAATATCCCTCAGCATTTATACCAAGTCTTAATAGTTTATGAATCATATCGAATGCTATCGAATGAGAATTGCCAAGTCCAATAACCAAAACATTATTAGCTTTCATTATTGCATCCGCTGCTATTTCAATAGTTTCTGTTTTTAAATTGTCATGAGTAAACTGAAGAGTGTGATAAGTACTTTGAAAAACTTTATCAATAACTGTTTTGGAAGTATCATCAGGTGAAATATCTTCGTTAATAGTTTGCAGGGGGGTTATTATGTCTTGAGCAAGAGTAACCTTTAAATCTTGATAGCCATCAAGGCCGATGGCTCTACAAGTCCTAACAACCGAAGCCTGACTAACTTTGCAGTTTTCAGCAAGTCCAGCTACAGAAAGCCTAATAACCTTCTCTGGGTCTTTGCAAATTTCATCAATTACAATTCTCTCAGTCTTAGAAAGAGAAGATCTTAAAGCTTTCATCTTAGTTATTACCGCTGGATACTCTTTTTGTAAATTTTGCATAGGCACCCCTCTAATACCTAATATTTACATATTTGAAACAAAACTTCAACAAATTCCCTTATTTTCTGTAATATTTTTCAAAAATATTAAACAGCATATAAATGGTTTAAAAGGACATCAAAAACAAAATTCTTTAAAAGAAATAAAATTTCATAATTCTTATATAAAACTTGAAATTTTACTATAAATATGATTAAATAAAGGAAGGTTTTATTTCTTTAGTATCGGTTATTTTTTCTTCATTTTATTTGAAAGATTTAGAAATTACTAAAGACATCTTTTTGGCTCTAAATATTAATTAATTCTTACTGCACAATAACCGATACACCATCTGGAATTGTAACAATAGAAGCATTTTGATTTTTAAGTATTTCTTCAGCTTTTTGCAAAGCCTCCCTTAAATCATGAGAAGGAATCATATGAAAATTCTTAATCATTTCATCTGGTGCATCTGAAATATAAATCACTTTTGCTTTATTTAAGACTCTTATTAATATTTGAGATTGCCATTGATCTGGTCTAGTTTGATTTCTATTACTGTTTCTGAACATTTGCAATGTTTTATTAATATCTTTTTCATCAGCCATTTGGTGATAAAAGTCTTCTCCACCATGCCCATCATTACTTTTTGCCATCATAATGATTACTCCGTCTTGACGAACACTAGCTTCTGCAGCAGTCATTCCTTTAACAGCTTGATAAATATTTTGATCTAAAGGATATCCACCATTAGTTGTTATTACTATATCAGCAACATTAGCCTTCACTTTGAAAAGTTCTAAAACTTTACTACATCCAATTTTATGAGCTTTATCAACATCACCTGCAACAGAAAACACTATTTTCTTCTCCATATTAACAACGACATTTACTATAAAAGCAAGTTTAGCTTTTTTTGCTGCCCATATCATATCTTCATGAATAGGATTGTTTTCTAAAATTCCTGTTGTTGCTTTTTTGTCATCAATAAACTCACTACAATGATTTGCCATAACAGTTTCTCTAGAACATACTCCAGGTAAAACTGATTTTCTACCACCAGAAAAACCTGCAAAAAAGTGAGGTTCAATAAATCCTTCTGCAACTAATAAATCAGTATCAATAGCAAGTTTATTTACTATACAGGCACCTCCACTTGGTAAAGTCCCAATTCTTACCATTGCATCTTTATCACAATCATGAATAACTATTTTTTCTTTCTTATAAATTTCACTACCAAATTTTCCAATTAATTCTTCTTTTGTGGTTTCTCTGTGACACCCTGTTGCAATTAAAATTGTAATTTCTGCTTTTGGATTTCCTTTTCTAATTTCTCTGAGAATAAGTGGCATAATAACTTTTGAAGGAACAGGTCTTGTGTGATCGCTTGCAATAACAGTAACTCGTCTTTTTGCTTTAGCTAATTCTTTAAGTGTTTTACTACCTATTGGAGTTTTCATAGAATCCTCAACTAATTCAACTTCAGTCTTTCCAGATTCATAACTATGAAGCCTTGAAACAAGCTCTCCTTTGAATTGATTTGAAGGTATATCTAATTCTAAAAAAGTATTACCATATGGGAATTCCTTTATCATTATTTCTTCCTTGTTTGTAATTAAAACAGATTTTCATAAAAAATTACACCCCATACGCTAATACCATTTAGTCCCTTTTGCAAGAAAAAAATTGTTTATCATTCACTACTGTGTGAATCGAAAGCGATATTGTCTTAGTGAATCGTAAGGAACTTTGTCCCAAAACGATATAAAGAAAAAGGCATGAAGACCTTTCCCCTTATTTAATCAAATAATAATTTTTATAGTACTTGAAGATCCCATTTTAGCAGTTAGGTTCTTAATTAACCTTTAATAGATCCTATCATTACACCTTTTACAAAATATTTTTGTAGGAAAGGGTAAATAGCAATAATTGGTACAGTTGTAACTATTATTACAGCACCTTTTATTGAAATTC
>JBAYZQ010000055.1:0-12429 GCA_041672385.1 Sphaerochaetaceae bacterium
TTATTTGCCCATCGTTTTATTTGGGAAACGGATTCTTTAAGGATTGGGTTAGGTGAATTAAATTTAATTTATAACCACGTTCCAAGTTTACTTGATGCTACTCCACTTACTTTTTTTCATAATAATTACCAACAAGACAGGTCCAATGTCTTAATGCAAGTTTCTTTAGAAAAACTATTTAAGTTTGAAGATTGGAAATTTCGAGTTTATGGGTCTTTTGCACAAGATGAATTAAAACTACCAACAGAAAATGATTGGCCCACCGCAGTTGGTTTTAATGCAGGAATACAATTTCATCTTAAAAATGGTGAAGTTTTTGAATCTCCAGTGTTAAAGAAAAATGATTTTATTTTAAAAGAAGATAATTTTAAATTTAATGATGGCTTAAATATTAGCTACGAGTTTTACTATTTAACACCTTTTATTTACAATCGAGAATTTGATGAAGGAAAATTTACAGTTCCTGTTTACCTCTTTTATCAAGGTGGATACTTAACAAATGAGAATGCTGTTTTTATTGGTTTCCCATATGGACCGGATTCACAGGTTCATAAACTTGAAATTACTTATGATAAAAAAAATTATAGGTTTTATTACAAAGAAGAATTAATTAGAAAGGGAAGTTATACAATTGAAACAGATTATTCAACAGAAAAGAATTCACAGTTTTATAATTTTAAACTAAATTCTCCAGTTAAAAACAGACTTGAATCAACTTTAGGATTAAATTATGTTTTTAAGAAACAAACTTTAATCAATTTTTCTATAGAATTAATTAATGATTTCTATAACAAAAGTTCATATTTATCAGTTATTGTTGGAGCTTCAATAAATTTATTTTAAATCAAAAAACTAAGTTTAAACAACAATTAACGAGTTAAACTAAATTACTTGCTTGACAAAATTAGGCTAGTTTTGTATGCTCCTATCGTATTAATAGATTGGGATATAGTGTAATGGTAACACCGGAGTTTCTGGTTCTTCTATTAGGGGTTCGAATCCCTTTATCCCAGTTTTTTTATAGGTGTTGGTTCCATCGTCTAGGGGTTAGGACGAGAGATTCTCAGTCTCTAAACAGGGGTTCGATTCCCCTTGGGACTATTTTTAGACAGCTGTAAGGCTGTTTTTTTTTAGTAATTAAATTACAGGAGCATAAATGTTAACTGCATCAGATATATCTTTATCCTTTGGAACACAAGTCTTATTTAAAGAAGTAAATATAAAATTTACCCCAGGAAATTGCTACGGAATAATTGGAGCAAATGGAGCTGGGAAATCAACATTCTTAAAAATCCTAAATGGTGAAATTGAAAGTGATTCTGGAAGTGTAATAATTACTCCCGGTGAGAGATTGGCTACATTAAGCCAAGACCACTTTAAATTTAATGATTTTACAGTAATGGAAACTGTAATTATGGGATATTCTCATTTATATGAAATTATGAAAGCCCGTGATGAAATTTACAATAAAGAGGATTTTTCAGAAGCAGATGGCCTTAAGGCCGCTGAACTTGAAGGAGAATTTGCAGACCTTAATGGCTGGGAAGCCGAAAGTGAAGCTGGGGTATTACTGGACGGATTGGAAATTCCAACTGAATATCATGACAGAAAAATGTCTGATATTGAAGATAATCTTAAAGTTCGTGTTCTTTTAGCCCAAGTTCTATTTGGAAATCCTGATATTCTCCTATTGGATGAACCTACAAACCACTTGGATCTTGAATCAGTTCATTGGTTAGAAGATTTTCTTGCTAAATTTAATAACACTGTTTTGGTAGTTTCCCATGATAGACACTTTTTAAATACAGTTTGTACCCATATTGCAGATATTGATTTTGGGAAAATTCAACTTTATGTCGGAAACTATGATTTCTGGTATTTATCTAGTCAACTTGCTAGAAAGCAAATGAAAGACGATAAAAAACGTCGAGAAGACAAAATAGCTGAATTGAAGGTGTTTATTCAGAGATTTAGTAGTAATGTTGCAAAGGCTAAGCAGGCGACTAGTCGAAAGAAGCTTATTGACAAACTTACCATTGATGATATTAGACCTTCATCAAGAAAATTCCCATATGTTGCCTTTAAAAGTGCAAGGGAGTGTGGAAATATAATACTTGAAGTAAACAACCTCACATCTGTTATTGATGGAGAAAATGTTTTAAATGATGTTTCTTTTACCTTGAACAAAGGTGATAAGGTCGCTTTTGTAGGACCTAATCATTATGCTAAAACTGTATTATTTGATATTTTAAGTGGAAACTTAGAAGATTTTAGCGGTCATTTTAAATGGGGAGTTACAACAAGTTTGAGTTATTTTCCAAAAGATAATACAAAACTATTTGAAAAGGATTATACCATTACTGATTGGCTGGGACAATTTACTGAGGATAGTGATGAGACCTATATTCGTTCCTTTTTGGGAAGAATGTTGTTTAGTGGGGATGAGGCTTTAAAACCCTGTTCTGTTCTTTCTGGAGGAGAAAAAGTTAGATGTGTTTTATCTAAAATGATGCTAGAAAGTGCAAATTGTCTTATCTTTGATGAACCAACTAGTCACCTTGACCTTGAGGCTATTGAAAGTTTAAACGACGGTTTGATTGAATTTGATGGAGTTGTACTGTTTAATACCCATGACCACCAGTTCGTCGAAACTATTGCAAACAGAATAATTGAATTAACACCAAAGGGAATTATTGATAGAAGCATGAAGTTTGAAGATTATTTTGCAAATCCTGAAATAAAAGAATTAAGAATGGAAAAATATGGAATTAACCATGTGGTGGCTCTATAGGAGGTAGAAATGTTATTTACTGTGGATATTGGAAATACCAATATAGTTATTGCTATCCATGATGAAGAGAAATGGGTCAATATTTGGCGTGTTTCTACTGAAAAGAAAAAAACTACAGATGAATACTATTTGACCATTATCGACCTTCTTAATTATTCAAGTGTAAATCTCAACCAAATAAAGAAATGCATCGTTTCAAGTGTTGTTCCTAGTTTAAGTTTTGCTATTGAAAAGGCAATTTTTAGAATTTTTAAAATAAAACCTATTATGGTTAATTCAAAATTAGATACTGGATTGGATAAAGATTCAATCCCGAGCGAAATTGGTTCAGATATTCTTTCTAATCTTGTTTTTGCCCATGATAAATATCCTAATGATACTTGCACAGTACTTGATTTTGGTACTGCCTTAACTTGTTCCTCTGTATCTCCAGAGGGGAAAATTCTTGGGGTAGCAATTACTCCAGGTCTAATAACCAGTATGAAAGCCTTAGTAAATAATACTGCACAATTACCTGAGATTGAGCTTAGAGAGCCCGAATCAGTTCTAGGTATGGATACACCTTCTTCTATTCGTGCTGGGATAATGTTTGGTTTTGCAGGGTTAGCCAACGAGTTAGTTCGTCGGACCGAGGAAGAACTTGGGGTAAAAGTAAAAGTCCTCGTTACTGGAGGACTTTCTTCAACAATAAGTAAAATGCTTCATAATATTGATTACTTGGACAAAAATCTTACTCTAAATGGAATTAAGCTAATTGCCTCAAAAAACTAATTATTGAAAACAAATTCACCTTTTCTCATTATTGCAATAGTCTTTCCATCAAAAGTAAGAGCATCTATGTTTGTATCCTTTGAACCAATCATAAAATCGGTATGCATTAAGCTTTGATTACATCCATATTTCTTCAACTGTTCATTGTTTACAAGGTCTTTTTCATTTGATAAACATTCAGTATAACAATTCCCTAAAGCGATATGACAAGAAGCATTTTCATCATATAAAATTGAACCAAATACTTTATTTGATGCTGAGATTTCACTTCTTTCATCAATCAAAGCACATTCTCCCAATCTAGAAGCACCTGGTATTTCAATAAACTTAGATATTATCTTTTCGCCTTCTTCTGCAGAAACTGAAGTAACTTTACCTTTGTGGAAGGTAAATCTAACACCTTTAGTTGTTTTATTCATTACAGAAACAGGCCTAGTTGAAGTAACGTAACCTTCACATTGCATCATATCTGGAGTGGTAAAAATTTCTAATGAAGGAATATTTGGGAAAAAGTGACGTTTATCGGGTAATTCTGAGGTTCCCCCTGTCCATCTAGCCTCTGGCTTAAATCCAATCATTAAATCAGTAATTGGGCTTGTAAAATGAAGTTTCTCTATTTTTAGTGAATTTAAAATAGCTTTTTCTTTTTCCATTTTTTTATTGAAATCAATCCAGCTTTGTATACAATCAGGGGTATCAAGTTTTAAAATAGGTACTAAAAGTTCCCATAAATCATCTGCTGTTGATTCCTTTTCTAAAATATAAGTAGCCCATTTTGGACTTGGAGCACAAATAACACACCAAGCATTTTTGTTAGTCATAAGGTGAGAAGACCAGTTTTTTCCTAAATTTCTCATAGCCTTTGAATAAGCTGTTAATTTATTATTGTCTGCATCTTGTAGTTGAAGCTGTCCATCAAAATCATCGATTCTTATAGTTGACCAATCCTCTTCAATAAAACAATCATATCTAGCCTTAAGATAAGAAGGATATTTTATTATTTGCTCTTGAGTTTGGTATTTTTGTCTTAGTGACAATAAATATAAATCGTTTTGGTTAATTTCAACATAACTAGCACCATTTTTATAAGCTGATTCGGCTAAATATAAAGCAAAATCATAATTTGCTGGCCCACAGGTAATTGTCACGGGATGATCTTTTTTTAATGCTATTCCAAGTTTTATTACTAATTCTGCATAACGCTTTTTAAACAATTCGATTTCTTTTTTCGTATATTTCATTATTTCTCCTTATATTAAAAGTGTATTATTCATGTATAACGTTGATTCTTTTCCGTCCTCTGAAGTAGCTATAATTTTGTCAAAACTAGGAAAAACTTCCAGTTTATAAAAAGCAAGATTACAGTTATTAGGTATGTCTTCATATTCAATAGGTTGAAAAGTCAGGGAATCTAAATTTGAATTACCGAAAGTTAGTGTAATAGAATTTTCCAAAAAAGTTATAAAACCAAGTTTTGAAAGATTTTCTTCAAGTTCAAAAAAATTAACCAAGGGTTTACTGAGTTTATGAGTTAAGAGTTTTCCATTTTCAAATTCAAAAGTGTCCTGCATTTTATTTCCAAGAAGATAGTAGTTAGCTTTAAATGATCCTTTTACACTTTTCCAATTTAAATTATGAATATACTTATTTGTTTTAATTTCACTAAAAAAACATCTATCATTTGTTAATACATTGAAACAATTTATCCATTTAGAATTATCCTGAAGTTGTATTTCTAGAAGTGAATCTTCTTTGAAAAGTTTTAGTTTTTTTATTTTAAAAGAATTTAGAGTAATCCTTTTTTTTGTATAATATAATTCGGTGTTTTCAACATCAGGAATACCTTTTAGAAATTTTTCATCAAGTTCTTTCCATAGGGCAGTATCTGTTGCTTTAAAGACAGGGATTTTACACCAAGGAATACTTATAAATCTGTCTAGAATAACTGGGTTGCTTAAGTGATTGTATTTCCCCATTTTTGGAGTTTTATTTTTTAGGTCTTCAAAAATAATCTCATCTAATTTCTCAGCTACTGTAAATCCAACTTCATTAGAAACGTTAGAACATAATTCTAACCTCAAAAGTACTGTTCCCGTAGAAGTTGGGAGACAATCTTGGGGGTCATAAGGAGCTGTGGATAAAAATTTTCCATTCTCTGTTATTACAAGATTTACAGGTCTTTGAGTTATCTTTAAAGCTGCCTCAGAAACCATAATCGCAAAATATTGTGATTCTATTTCAGTATTTATCGTCAAATCCTCACCTTTTTGAAGTAAAAGAAGATCTTTCAGAATTTTATTAATATATTTAATTTGAATGTTTTTCATAGGATTAATATAAACTTTGTTACGATTTGTCACAATATAGTATTGACGTTTTTTTGCTGATTAGGTATAAATGTTGATGTGTTTGCGACTGTGGTATAGCGGTATTACCTCAGCCTTCCAAGCTGAAGATGCGGGTTCGACTCCCGTCGGTCGCTTTTATGTTACCACGCTTTTTGGCGTGGTTTTTTATTATAGGGGAGGAAACTTATGGGACAACGTGGTGAATTATATTCAACAAAATTTATGGCTAACGATAGAACTTATTTTTTTAATGTCAAGGAAAACATCAAAGGTGATATGTATCTTAATGTTGTAGAAAGCAAAGTAGCAGATACTGGAAAGTTTATTCGTGAATCTATTATTGTCTATCCAGAAGATTTAGGACAATTTGTTCGTGAGTTTCAAAAATCCCTTGATTATATAAAACTTAATGCAAAGAAGGGCGATTAGTATTTAAAAGTTTTTCTATGTATTGGACAAGGTCCATATTGATATAAGGCTTGTTTGTGTTTTTTAGTAGGATAACCTTTGTTATGCTCAAAATCATAAATAGGCCATTTTTTTGCAGCAAAAAGCATGAATCGATCTCTAGCGTTTTTGGCAAGAATTGATGCAGCCATTATTTCTGGAATTTTCGAATCACCCTTGACAACAGCTATTGTATAGGTGTTAACAATTGGTTTCTTATTACCATCAACATAAAAAATATCTGGCTTTTTTATTTCTTCAACTTTTAAATAAGCTCTTTTCATTGCTAACATTGAAGCGTTAAGTATGTTTATTTTGTCAATTTCCTGTTGGGTGGAGAATGCTATGGCGAAAATTGCTTTTTCTCGAATGATTTTTTCTGCTATGTTTCTTTTTTTTTCACTTAGGACTTTAGAATCATTTAAAATTTCAATTGGAAAATCTGAAGGAAGAATTACTGCAGCAGCAAATACTGGTCCAGCAAGTGGCCCTCTACCTGCTTCATCAGAACCACATATGATTTTCCCTTTATTTTCATCAAAATCGTCAAATAATAAACCTTGTTTCATATACCCTCAACATTTAAATTATGTTATAATTTACCAAAAATAGTGTCAATAAGGATTAATTGTGTTTCTAAAAAGTCTTGAAATTTATGGTTTTAAATCTTTTGCTGATAGAACTAAAATAATATTTGCCGATGGAATTACAGCATTACTAGGTCCAAATGGAACAGGGAAAAGTAATATTGTTGACTCAATAAAATGGGTTCTAGGAGAACAAAGTAATAAATCTTTGAGAGCAGGGAAAAGAGAAGATATTATTTTTAATGGTAATGATTTTAGAAAACCCATGCAAATGGCAGAGGTTACTCTAGTAATTGATAATAGCCTAAAACTACTTTCAGTTGAAGGTGATTCCTCTTCTAATGATATTGAAATAAAAAGAAGACTTTTTAGAAATGGGGATACTGAATTTTATATAAATAAAGAAAGAGTAATTCTTAAAAATATTAAACAACTTTTCATGGATACTGGAGTGGGTAAGACAGCTTATTCGATTTTAGAACAAGGTAAAATTGACCAAATTCTTTCTAATAAACCAGAGGAAAGGCGTTATGTTTTTGAAGAAGCTGCAGGAATAAGTCGTTTTAAATCTATGACTAATGATGCAGAAAAAAAAATGCTTGGAACAAATGAAAATATTGAACAAGTAGAAAGTATTTTATCGGAAATAAAACGAACTTACGATAGTCGTAAAGGGCAAGTTACAAAGTTATTGAATTATAAAGAATTAATTCAAGAAAAAGAAAATGTTGAAGTTTTATTACAACTTTCAACAGTTCAAACCTACAAAAAACTAAAAGAAGAATGGCAAGATAAAAAAGAAAATTCTATTAATGAACTTGAGGAAATTAATGATAAAATTGAAGATTTTAAATTGTCTTTGGCTGAAAATGAATCAAGTATTAATGAATATCGTCAAAAAAGAGAAGCTTTAAATACTTCGGTTGGTCGAACTCAAGAAATTGTTAAAGGAATAGAAAATCAATTAAAATTGCTTGATAAAAATTATTGGGAAGCAAAACAACGAATTAGTGAAAATGATAACCGAGCCCAGAGATTTAAAGAGTTAATGGATAATCAAGAAATACTTGTTTCTGAGACAAAAAATAAAATTGAAGATTTTATCGAACAAATTGAAAATTTGGAGAATCAAATAATTGAAGTTCAGAATGATATTGAAGTAAGCCGAGAGGAAAGTAATAATCTTTCAGGAAAAATTGAAATATACAACCAAGAAATAAAAGTTCTTAAAGAAAACCAAATTGAATTAAATAAACTTCAAGGTGAGTTAACAAATGAAATTGTTGTGCAATTGGAAAATCAAATAAATGAAAGTGGATATTCAACAAAAGTAAGAAAACAAACAGAAAAAGAGCTAATAATGAAGTTAGTATCTTTTAAAAATTCTATTCAAGAAAGAACAAAAGAAATAATTAAGATGTTAAATATTGACTATTCTTCTTATTCTCATTTGATGAAAGAATTTTTAGCAGACATTGTAGATAATATTGATGATATAAAGGGGTTATTCCAGGAATATAGTGGATCTATTCCGACTTTTATTGATGAATTTATAAAACCAGAAGGAATAATAACAAGAAAACAAGAACTTGATAGTAAATTAGAGAAAAATCTTTCTAAACAAAAATTAAATGATGAAAATATTGAAACCTTAAAGGAAAATATATTACTAATTAATCAAAGTATTGAACAAAAGAGAGAGATTGCAAGCTGTAAACAACTTGAATTAACTGAAAAAAGAACAGAAAAAGAATCTTTACAAAGAAATTTAAAAGAATTAACTGGAAATCTTCAACAAAAGCGTTTTGATTATCAAGAAGTTTTAACTACAATTGAAAATGAAGAAAATAAAATGGCCGAAACTCTAGAAAGTATTAATGAAAATAAATCCAATTTGGAGATGAATAAAAATCAAATTGAAGAACTTATATTAAAAAGAGAGGAAGTTAATTTAAAGATACAAGAAGAAGTCGAAAAGTATTCAGGTAGAACTTCAAATATGAATGAATTATCTGAAAAGAAGAATTTTATAAATACCCAATTGGCAACTCAAACTTCAAATATAGAAAACCTTGAAAATTTAATAAATAAACAATACTCTGACTTTTTTGAAAATTATGGTAAAAATCTTAAAGAATTTGGCGAAAAAGAAATTGAAGAAGATGTTTCCGTTTTGAAGGAGAGGCTTTTACAACTAAAAAAAAGAGTTTCTGATGTTGGATATGTTAATCAAATGGCTGAAGATGAATTTGAAGATATTAAAACTCGTTATGATTTTTATAATAAAAACCTAATGGATTTAAATTCAGCAAAAACGGATCTTGAAAGAGTTATTCGTGAAATAAAAGAAAGAAGTGAGAAATTATTTATTGAAACTTATTTAAAAATATCTGAAAATTTTGAAAAAATGTTCACTAGAATCTTTGGGGGAGGGAAGGCTTCGCTTTCTTTAGAAGACCCTGAAAATGTTTTAACTAGTGGAATTGTTATTCAAGCTCAACCACCAGGAAAAAAGCTAACTTATCTTCCTTCTTTAAGTGGTGGTGAGAGATCAATGACAGCTGTAGCCTTACTTTTTGCAACCTATATCGTAAAGCCTTCACCCTTTTGTATACTTGATGAAATTGATGCTGCTTTAGATACCCGAAATATTGGATGTTTTCTTTCTGTTTTAGAAGATTTTAGTGAAAAAAGTCAATTTATCATAATAAGCCATAATAAAAATACAGTTGTGGGAGCAAAAACTCTTCTTGGAGTAACGCAACAAGAGAAGGGAGTTTCAACCACAATTGGGATAAAGATAGCAAATGATAACCGTCTTCCAGGAATTCAGTAGTATTTCGTCTATAAGTTCTTAAAATTAGTTGACCAAACCTGTTGTTTTTCTATATATTTTAAAGGTTATGTTTGAGTCATTAGGTACAAAATTTAGTTCATTAATAAAAAGCCTCTCTGGAAAGTCTAAGATTTCTGAAAAGAATATCGATGAAGCGATTGAAGAAATTAAAACTGCTTTATTAGATGCTGATGTTAATATTAGAGTTGTAAGAAGGTTTATAAACCAGACGGCTGAAGAGGCTAAAGGTGAAAAAGTATTAAATTCTGTAAACCCAGGGCAACAATTTGTAAAAATAATTTATGATAAAATGGTTAATGTTCTTGGGGGAGAGGGAGCAAAACCTTTATCCTTAAAGGGGCCAGATACTCAATCCGTCATTTTGATGATGGGACTTCAAGGTTCTGGTAAGACTACGACGGCTTCAAAATTAGCTTTAAAACTAAAAAAAGAGGGTCGTAAACCTTTGTTGGTAGCTTCTGATTTGGTTAGACCTGCTGCTGTTGAACAATTGCAAATTTTGGGAAAAGCAATAGATGTTCCTGTGTTTGCAATGGAAGGTCAAAAGGATCCGGTAAAAGTAGCTCAAAAGGCATTAATACATGCAAAAGTAAATTCTTATGATGTTGTAATTGTAGATACTGCTGGAAGAATGCACCTTGATGAAGCCTTAATGAATGAAATCAAGAATATTAACAAGGCAATTAAACCTGATGAAACACTTTTTGTAGCGGATTCAATGACAGGTCAAAAGGCGGCTTCAATTGCTAAACAGTTTGAAGAGGCCGTTGGAATTTCCGGAGTTATCCTTACCAAATTTGATTCAGATACTCGAGGTGGAGCTGCTTTTTCCATAATGAGTGTGGTTGGAAAACCTGTTAAATTTATTGGTGTTGGTGAGAAAGCAGAAGATTTGGATATTTTTTATCCTGAAAGAATAGCTAGTAGAATTCTTGGGATGGGAGACGTTGTTTCTCTGGTAGAGAAAGCTCAAGAAACTTATGATGTTGATCAAGCTAAGAAAATTCAGGATAAGATTAATAAGAAAACTTTTGATTTACAGGATTATCTTGAACAACTTGAAAGTGTAACAAAAATGGGTGGATTGGATAAAATGATGCAAATGATTCCGGGTGCTAGTCTATCTGAAGAACAAGATAACGAAACTCGTAAAGAATTAACAAAAGAAAAAGCAATTATTCAATCAATGACCTATACGGAAAGGACAAATTTTCGTATAATAGGCCCGGCTAGGAGGAAACGAATAGCTAAGGGTAGTGGAACATACGTAAGTGATGTTAATAGAATGTTAAAGAAATTTGATAAGTTACGTCTTCAGATGAGGAAGATGTCTAAAAATAAAAAATACCAAGCTCAGATGCTTAAACAGATGGGTATGTAGAAATTCGAGTAGGAGGAAGACAGTGAGCGTAAGCATGAGACTTAAACGGTTTGGCAGTAAGAAAAGACCTTATTACAGAATTGTAATAGTGGATAGTCGTTCAGCTAATTCAGGAAAAAGCATTGAAGAAATCGGCTTTTATCATCCAGTAGAAGCAGAAAACCAAGTAAAGATTAACGAAGAAAAAGCAATTTCATGGCTTGAAAAAGGTGCACAACCAAGTGCAACTGTGAAAGCTTTGCTTAACAAGCAAGGTATTCAAGTTACTAGAAAAAGTCAGGAATAAATTAGCATGGAAAAAGAATTGGTTGAATATATTGTTAAATCAATTGTTGATGACCCAGAACAGGTCAAGATTGAGGTTGTAGAAGGTGAAAAATCTACAATCCTTGAACTTAGGGTTGCTCAGGATGATATTGGCAAAGTTATTGGTAAGCAGGGTCGAATTGCGAAAGCAATACGTACTATACTGAGTGCCAGTGTGACTAAGACTGGCAAACATGCAGTATTGGAAATTTTGGATTAATGGATAGTAAAATAGCAACTGGGGTAATAAGAACTTCTTTTGGATTGAAAGGTTTTCTAAAATTAAAGGTTTATTCCGATGATTATAAACACTTTAAAAATTTGAAAGAAGTTACTCTTAAGAAGGGCAACAGTTCTTTGGTTGTTAAAATTGAGGCTTTACAAATAAAGGGTGATTCTTTATTGGTTAAATTTGAAGGATATGATACTCCTGAAAAATCTCGGGACTTGAATGGTTTTGAAATTTATATCAATAGAAATGAAGCGGCATTGCTAGATAAGAATGAATGTTATGTATCAGATTTAATAGGTCTGAAAGTACTTTATGAAGGAAAGCAAGTCGGTACAATAGAATCTTTTGTGGATAAAGTTGATAGTATTTTACTAGAAATTATAAAAGATGGAGGTTCTTACTTCATTCCTTATGAAACTAGGTTTTTTGAAAATCGTGATCTTGAAAAAGGTTGTATAACGATTAAGGAGATTGAGTTAATATCATGACGATAACAATATTAACTTTATTTCCCCAAATAATGGAAGGGTTTTTTAAAAGTTCCATTATGTCAAGAGCAGTTAAAAATGAAATTATAGATTATAAATTTGTTAATTTCAGAGATTTTGCTTTTGATAGGCATAAAACTTGTGATGATTCTCCATATGGTGGTGGAGCTGGAATGGTAATTAAGCCAGAACCTCTAGGCTTGGCTTTGGATAGTGTGGAT
>JBAYZQ010000056.1:0-12317 GCA_041672385.1 Sphaerochaetaceae bacterium
CATACCTAGAAAAGCCCATTTCACATGGGATGAGAGATTATTATTGCAATATTATTACTGTGGTTCAAATGGTTATCCAAAGATGAGGAGTCCAATATTGTTAGCACAAATACTATCAAAATCTAAAAGAACCATAAGCAGAGAAATTAAAAGAGGTTTAGTTGAACATTTGAAGACTGATTTAACAAAAGAAAAGGAATACAATGCAGACCATGCTCAGCGAGATGCAGATTTAAAGGCTACTGCTAAGGGACCACAAACTAAACTTGGATATGATAGGCTTCTTGCCAATGAAATAGTAAATTTCATAAAAGATATGCATTACAGTCCATATGCAACCATTCAATACTTCAATAAGCACAAATGGCCCAGCAGCACCAGGATATGCGAAAAGACTATATATAACTATATAAAAGCAGGTTATATACCAGGAGTAACAATAAAGAATCTAACAAGAAAAGGAAAATCAAAACATCATAAAAAGAAACCAAAACAACACTCTAGACTTGAAAATGCAAGAAGAACAATAGAAAAAAGACCAAAAGAAATTAATGAAAGAAGAGAATTTGGCCATTGGGAGGGAGATACAGTGTATAGTTGTAAAAATAAGTCAAAAGCAGGTCTTTTCACTCTTACAGAGAGAAAAACAAGAGCTGAAATAATAGTAAAGATTCCAGATAGGAAAGCTCAAACTATAGTGGCAGCTTTAGACCAAATAGAAAGATCTCTAGGTTCGAAAAAGTTCAGGTTGATGTTTAAATCCATTATTTTTGACAATGGAATTGAATTTTCATATGCTAATGCTTTAGAGCACTCTATTCTTACAAAAAAGTCCAGAACCACACTTTATTTCGCTCATCCCTATTGTTCTAGTGAACGAGGGACAAACGAGAATCATAATGGCATAATTAGAAGATTTCTTCCAAAAGGAACAGACTTTGGACCAGTAGCTAAGATGACCATCAAAGAAGTACAAGATTGGATGAACTCTTACCCTAGGAAAATACTAAATGGAAAAACTCCTTATGAAGCTTTGCAAGAAGAAATAAAACAATTTTATCCTAATTCAACATTCCTGGAGGCAATCTAATGAAAAAAACTAATAAAACTAAAAAATATGATGGACAATTAACCTTGCAGGAAACCAACCGGTTAACTTTAAGATTTTAAATATTCTATGTTCTATTTTTGATAATTTTTAAAACCCAATCTGATCTGATATACTACTCATAGCATCAATTGTGTTTTTAATTAGTTCAGGAAGTTCCATCCCAAGCATAGCTGCACCTTCAGTAATAGTGTCTCTATTAACTCCGGCAGCAAAAGTAGGTGATTTCCATTTCTTTTTTACTGATTTTACACTCATTCCTTCCATATGGGTAGGTCTTAAAAGTGCTGTAGCATAAACTAAGCCAGTAAGTTCATCAATAGTAAAAAGAACCTTTTCCATATATTTCTCAGGCTTAACCTCAGTGCAAATTCCCCAGCCATGGCAAACTACACTGTGGATAAATTCATCATCCGCATTAATTTCTTTGAGTATTTCAACACATTTTTTACAATGTTGATCAGGATACATTTCATAATCAACATCATGAAGGAAGCCAACATTACCCCAATAATTTTCATCTTCATCCTTTAGTTTAGCAAAATGTCTCATTACTGATTCAACACACAATGCATGATGATAAAGACTTTCCGTCTTGTTATATTTTTTAAATAAAGCTACTGCTTCTTCTCTTTCCATAAAATCCTCCCTACTTTTTTATTAAATCTTTGGAAAATACAATAAATATTCCAAAAGTAATCAATATAACAGCAATTAAATACCTAATTTGAATTATGTCTTCTCCCAAGAAAATTCCTGAAAAGAAGATTCCTGAAACAGGAACAACAAACTGAAAAACATTAACTTCTCCTACTTTATTAATTTGTAGCAATTTTGTCCAGATAGAAAAACTTATAGCTGAAATTGTAGCTAATACTAAAAGCAACCAAAGGGCACTGTCATTGGAAATTACTAACTTCCCTTTTCCTATCATTCCAATAAGACATAAAATTAATCCACCAAACATCAAATTGTAGCCTGCAACTGTAAAAGAGTTTGTTCTTTGCGAAACTTTCTTTGAAATTACACCACTTATTGCAAAACAAATACAATTTAGAAAGATTAAAAATTCGCCATTCCAATGGAAAGAAAAGATTCCACCATTGAAACTGGCTATTACAACTCCACAAAATCCTATAAGACTCCCAGCAACTTTGTATAAAGTTATTTTATCATCTTTAAAGAAAATTGAAGCAAAAATTACTGAAAAGAAAACACTACTAGAATTTATAATTGCAGAAAAAGCTCCAGAAGAATTAGAAAGTCCAATATAGAAAAAAGAATAAAGCAAAACTGTCTGGGTAAGAGAGAGAAGAAGAATACCTGAGATATTTTTTTTTGTTGGTTTTAAAAATGTTTTATTCTTTATAGAACCAAATAAAATTATTAGTATTCCTGCTAAAAAAAATCTTATCCCCGCAAAAAGTAACTTACTTCCAGTATTACTGGTTATTCCAAAAGCACTATATCCAAGTTTAATTAAAGCAAAAGGAGAACCCCAAAGAATATTCACAAAAACGGCGGGGATTATAAGATAAAGAAATTTATTTTTTTTCATCCTTTTACTTTCCATTACTGGCTACGTAAACAAGACCTTCTTTTGCATTTAATGTGAAGTTTTTACACCTGTAATCAATAAAACAAGCTTCTCCCTTCTTTAATTCAAACTTCTGAGAGTCAGATTCAAACTCGGCCTTTCCCTCAAAACAAAAAGCTATTCTAACTTCTTTATCCGAAAATTCAAATTCACCTTTTCGACATTGAGTAAGCTTAAAATCTTGATCTACACCAAAAGGCAAAAGAAAATTTTTCCCAGAGGATCTAAATTCACTGTTTAAAATTTGCGGTTCAGTAGATTCAAAAATAGAAATCATCTCAAGCTCTTTTAAATCCATATGTTTATTGGTAAGACCAGCTCTTAAAACGTTATTTGAATTATTCATCAGTTCTACACCATTACCGTAAACATAGGAATGAATAACTCTTGGTTGTAAATACATAGCATCACCAGGAGATAGATTTACTACATTCATGAAAAAAGGAGCAAAAACCGCAGGATCTGTTTTATATTTTTCAAGACATTGAGAGGCTATTTGATACTCTGTAAGAAAAGCACCAACACACAAATCATCCATTTTCCAAAGAAATTTTTTATATTCATTAATACACAACATTAAATCAGGTTTCTCTAAAGTATAAAGGATATGAAAAAACTCTTTTATATCTTTTGCCTTAGAAAAATAAGAATAGGAATTTTTCAACAAAGTTTTAAGATTTTCTTGAATTTTTGAAAAAGGACGAAAGCCACACATAGCTGTAACTGGAGTTAAAGCCATTAGCATTTCTGCCTTTTGATTTGAATCTTGATAATTCCAATCACTTCTGTCTAATTTTGAATGAAAAGGCTCTTCTTTTGTCCAACCTTCTTCCGCTGCCTTTTTATCAGGATGAACCTGTAAACTCAACATTGATTCTATTGCTAAAATTTTAAAAAGAAATGGAAAACTTTTATTCTTTCCAATAGCTTCAGGATTTTCTTCAATATACTTCGAAAGAGTAAGCTTATCGTCAATATAGTTTGGTCCTTGAGGATGACAACCCCACCACAATTCAGCAATTCGTTGTTTATCTTTCCCAAGAAAGTTGGAAATAAACTCTTCATTCCCCCAGGCATAGTCTTTCTGGGCCCCTTGTATCTTTATAAAATCCATATCATCAACCTTTGTCTGTCTTTAAATTTTCAAACTCCATAATTAAATCTTCTATTGAAGAATCTTTCATATTTCTTAAGCCTATATTCAAAAACTTTAAGGAATACTTTAATCCAAGATTCTTCTTATTTGAAATTTGATCATTTTTTGAAGAAAATCCTAAACCAATAATTTCTTTAATCTTTATATCTTCCAAAGGCTTTGCAGGAAAATAAGAAATACTACTTCTATCGTTCTTAAAAAGAATATTCCCATTCTCAAGTTGTTTCAATAGCTTCATTAATCTTACATTATCAATTGCTAATCCTCTCTCGATATCACTTAGTTCAGTTGAACCTTTACCCATTTTAAAGTTTTTAGAAACTAATAAAGTTATATTTATTAATTCTGAAAGTTGATTATAACCCCCACCAATTTCATGAATATAGTAATAAGGCTTAAATTGATTTATATAAGACATTTCAAGACCAAGTAAAAAAATCTGCCAAAAAAGAAATAACCAGATAAAGAAAATAAAAATTACTGAAATAGATCCATAAATAACAGAATAATTGACTAAGAACGCTGCAGCTTTTTGAAAAATAAAACTTAGAATTATTATTCCACAAGTTGAAAAAAGACTTCCAAGAAGAGCACTTTTTCCTTTGACCTTAGTATTGGGAACAAGAAAATACAAAAGAAAAAGAACACCAAACAAAACCAAACGCGGAAAAAGATACTTTGAAAAATCCGACATAATTTTTGGCTGAACCCCTGTAAAAAATGAAAACCATCCAGAAGAAACAGAAACAATACTAAAATATATTGCTAATAGGAAGGTCCCGATAAAAAGAAAAGCCAAATATGAAATAAACCTTTTTGTGGTTTTTGCTTTTACTTCAGTGTGAAAAATTAGATTAATTATCATAAAAATTTTATTAACAAGAAGCAAATAGGTTATTGAAAAGGAAATTAGCCCAAAAAAACCCAAACTTCCAGCGTTGGAAGTATAGGTATTAATTAACGTTTCAATTTTAGTACCCATTTCTGAACCAAAAACTTCATGTAAAAAAGAACTTGTCATATCAATTACAGGTGAAAGAACCCCCCAATTACCGAGAAGAGAGAAAGTTAAAGTTATACAAGGAATTAATGCAATCAAAGTTGAATACACTAAACCACTTGCATAATAAGAAATGGTATCTTTTTTATATTTTTTAATTACTGTTGAGAAAAATAGTTTTGAGGACGCTTTCTTTTTAGTAAAATTGAAACTTTCCCAACCTATTTTTCCAGACTTGTTTTTAAAACTTTTTCTACTCATCTCGCTATCGATGAATTTTCATCCAATTATAAAGGAATTCGAAAACTTCTTTATTATTTATTTCATTCAAAAGTTCGTGTCTTGCTCCCTCAACAAGCTTCAAAGTAACATCTGCTACTCCGGCATCTTGATAAAGCTTATAAACTTTTTTTACACCTTTGGAAGTTCCCCCTACAGGATCCTCACTTCCACTTATTATTAGCAAAGGTAAATCCTTTGGAAGTTTTTCAACAAAATTTTTGCTATTACAAAGTTCCACTCCATAGAGTAAATCTTGATAAAATTCAGCAGTACAAACAAATCCACATAAATCATCTGCAATGTATTTATCAACTTGTTCTTCATCTCGGCTTAACCAATCAAAATCAGTTCTAGATGGTTGAAATTTTTTATTATATGAAGCAAAACTTAAATCGTTAAGTTTTTGAGAAGGTTTTTTTGGGCCATTCTTTTTAAGCTCTCGGCGTGCAATAAGCTTGCCAATTTTTCCTATTAAGCCCTGACTAGCTCCAGTTCCCATTATCATAACACCGTTAAATAAATCTGAATGCTGGACCATAACTGTTCTAGCTAAAAAACTTCCCATGCTATGTCCAAACAAGAAAAGAGGTTTCCCTGGATGATTACTAGCAATAAAAGTTGCTAGTTCATAACTGTCATCACAAACTCGTTGCCATCCATTTTTATCAGCAAACCAGCCTTTTTCATCTCCCTCAATTGTTGCTCCGTGCCCCCGATGATCCTGAACATAGACAGCAATACCTTTTGAGTTTAATACTTTAGCAAAGCTTTCATAACGAGCTCCATGTTCCGCCATTCCGTGAAGGATTTGAAGTACTGCGGTGACCTTTTTGTCCTCTGGAATCCACTGCCTATATGCCATCATTTTTGAATCACTACATTTAAAATACTTCACTTCAGCCATAATTCCCTCGTTTATATAAGTCTGATATTATAATAACAAATAACCATATGAACATGCAAGTTTTTTTTTGATAATCTTTACCATATTAAAAAAATAAAATATAATAATTCAATGGTCCCAATTCTAGTAGCAAGTGATATTCATGGCGATTTTCAAGCTTTAGAAAAGCTTTTTAGAATTGCAGAAAACTTAAAATGCACCCAATTTTTATTTGCAGGTGATTTAGGCCTCGGCTACAGTGAGGATATGGTTGAAATAATTAAAAATAGGAATATAACCTTCCTTCCAGTGTTAGGAAACTGTGACAGTCCTTGGGATTTTTCAGAAGCTTTCTTAAGTCACCCACCTCTGTTTCAGGTGAGAAAATATGAAAATAGAGAAATATTTATAACTCATGGGCATAGATTTCAAACACCAGAGCAAACAGGAAATATCCTTCCTCCTTTCTCTATAATTATCCAAGGACATACACATGTTCCAGCTTTAGAAGAAAGAGGAAGTTATTATTTCCTAAATCCAGGCTCGGCAAGTCGCCCTCGAGGGAGGTATGAAGCCTCATATGCTTTAATATTTCAAAACAAAATTGAATTAAAACTTTTAAACTCAGGAAAAAAAATAAAAACCCTTAAAATGAAAGAGCCTAAACTTTAATCTTTTTCTATAAAGCTTATAGGAATAGAACATTTTAGCAAAACTGACTACTTCCTGTGACGGATGATTGCTTTTTGGTTCAACCATAAAATATTCACAAAAGCTAGATTCCCTTTCTGGACCTATCATCAAATTGACTTCTTGTTCTAAACGATAACAAAGGCTACCAAGATGTTGAACAAAACCTGATTTAACTGGGCTTCCTGAAAAAGCCTGATAAAAGAAAGGAATGGTAAAACTATTCATATAACGAGTTCCAAAAGAAGAGAAAGTTTTTAAAAACGAACGCTTTATAAATGGCTTTTCAAAGAAAAAAGAGGGTATAAAAGCCTCAGAAAGCCCCAAAGAGTCAATACCCAAAACAATATTTTCATTGTAGCAAACCCAAGGAATATTTACCTTTTCTTTCTCTTTCTTAGTCCTAAGCAATTCTGGAAACTGGTAAACATTTAAACCTTGGTAATCAGAAATTGCCTGAGAAAAGAACCCCCTATAATCAAAAGGCCCAACTTCCAAGCCATCAATTTCTTTTCCATTCTTGTCATCACCTACACTCTGGCTGGCAATCTTCACACCCCGAGATCCTATAATACCAAACCCAGTAATTGAAGCCAATTCTTGAATTAATTTACAAATTCCATCAACATCTTTCTTTATTTCATAGTTATTTAAGAGGCCTTTCTTTGAAGCTTCAAAGGCCCAGCCTAGAATATTTCCAACTGAAACTGGATCCATCCCATATTCAAGACAAAGCTTATAAAAAATATTTACTTTTTTACTATCAAATATTCCTAAGTTCGTTCCAAGCATTGAGAAAATACAATACCCATTAGGAAGATACTTTTGGGCTTCTATTTCACCTAAATCTCTTTTTACAATGTCGTAGGTATAATAGAAAGCTCTAGGATCACATCTTAAAGTAAAATTATCCACTGGGATAAAGCCCTTTTCATTTCCTTTCTCAAATAAAAGCAAAGTTCCTTTTTCAGAAAAAGTTTTATAAGAATTACTATTTTCAATGACATCTATAAACTTATCTCGGGCTTCTTGTTCTTTATCTAAATCAAAAGGAACAGTATTTTTTCCATAGGAAGAAACCAAAATAACTTTCAAATTCTTAAACCCAAAAAGACATCCAAGCCCCGCTCTTCCAATAATTGCTTCTCCACATATTACCGAAGCGAAAGGAACTAAATTATCAGCAGCTTTTCCAGTTACTATCATCCTGTCATCTTCTGATTTCTTTACAAAAGCTTCAACTTCACTACTATTCATCCCAAAAAAGCGTTCAGTAAAATAAAATGAAACATCTTTTCTTATTTCCACCATCCCTAATTTTCTGAGTGCTCCAAGAAAAACAATGGCTTTGTAACCAAGATATATTAAATGTTTTCCAAAATCACAATTTGACTTTGCAGATACAACTTTTTCAGTAACTGGAGATTGAAATACAACACTAAAATAATTACTTTCAGGTAATTTAGAATTACACAAAGCTCCAGGAGCAATTACTATTGGATTTTCTCTTGGTCTTTTACTGCTAGCATATTGTGCAAAAAGCCTTAAACCTAAGGCCCTTCCTCCTACATAAGTTTGAATAATCTGAGAATCAACAAATTCAACAGAAGAAGTTTCTCTAGCTAAATCAATAACAAGAATTTTTCCTTTTTTTTCAGAAAGGTTTGAGACATCCTTAAAATAAGAAAACCCTTCCTCGTCTAATTCTTCAAATTTATCAGTTGGCATAACATCTCCTTGTAATAACTTACATTCCTTATAACACTATGTCAATAAAATTTTAAAATTTATAATTTTGCTTCAATTGATAATATCAATATTTTACGATAGTATAAACCTATGATAACTGTAACAATAAAAAATACTAAATTTAATGTTCCAAGACACTCAAGTATCAACGATATTTTTCAAAAGATAAAACCCGATTGGAAAGAAACTGTAAATTATCAAGACAATCCAATTGTAGGAGCACTTGTGAATAATGAACTACTTCCTCTAAATTCAGAGGTTGATTTCTCTTGTCCAATAGTTCCAGTTAAACTTTTTTCTTCTTTGGGAAAGAAAATGTACCGACATAGTATTTGTTTCCTTCTTTGTTGTAGTGCAAGAATTTGTTTTCCACACAGAAATCTAGTTATATGCCATTCTCTGGGCGATGGTTATTATTTTAACTTTGAAGATGATATTGTAGTCACAGAAAAAACCATTGAGACAATCTCAAAAAAGATGATTGAATTGACACAAAAAAAGATATCTATTAAAAAGAATTACATTGCGTATCAAGAGGCCGTAAATCATTTTAAAGAATTAAATTATAAAGAAACCTCTCTATTATTGTCCTATAGAAATGACCCTTTAATTGAAACTTACCATCTTGGTAGTTATTACGATCTTTCCTATGAACCTTTAATTTCTAATACAAGTGTTCTTACCAATTGGGAGTTACGTCTCTATGGAACACAGGGAATGTTACTTAGGTATCCTAGATCCTTTGATTTTACCAAACTTGAACCTTTTCGTGACAATCCTTTGTTGTTTAGTGTTTTCAAAGAATACAAAAATTGGAATAAAATTTTAGGAGTACAGTCTGTTGGACAACTTAACCAAATTTGCTACAAAGGTAATATTCAAGACTATATAAGACTTAGTGAATCTCTTCAGGCCAAAAAAATTGCCCAAATTGCTGATAAAATTGATTCAAAGGCAGTAAAGGCTGTGTTTATTTCAGGTCCATCTTCTTCAGGAAAAACGACTTTTGCAAAAAAACTATGCATACAATTAAAAATTCTTGGCTATGAAGCACAAAAAATATCTTTAGACGATTATTATCTATCCGGTTCAGATATTCCAATTGATGAACATGGAGAGAAAGACTATGAAGCCTTTGAAGCTTTAGACATTGCTTTATTTCAAGAAAATATTGGTAATTTGATTGGTGGTAAAAGTGTTGACCTTCCTCATTTTAATTTCAAAATCACAAAAAGGTATTACAAAAACAAACCAATAACTTTAAATTCAAAATCAATTCTAGTAATTGAAGGGATACATGCTCTTAATCCAAATTTGATTCCTATGATAGACAAAAATAGTATTTACAAAATCTATATATCAGCTTTAACTCAACTTAATTTAGACAACCACAACCGTATCAGTACAACTGATAATAGAATTATTCGTAGAATTGTCCGTGACCATAGATCTAGGGGGACTGGAGCTTATACAACTTTGACTATGTGGCCTTCAATTCAGCGTGGAGAAAACTTCCATATATTTCCACACCAAAATAATGCTGATACAATGTTAAATAGTGCTTTAGATTATGAACTTGGGGTACTTGCTACTTTTGCAATACCTCTACTTAAGACAATTAAACCAAATGAAGGAGATGCCTACACAACAGCTAGACGACTTTTGTCTGTTTTAGACTGCTTTTATCCCATACCTGAAACCTTAGTCCCCAAAGATTCTTTAATAAGAGAATTCATTGGGAACGGAGATTTTGAAGACTAAACTTCTTTTCCATAAAGATGCATATAATCATTGAAAAGATCAGCAACTTTATCTTTACATTTTCCACAACCAGTTCCATAACTAGTCTTTTGTTTAAGTTCTTCTAAATTTTTGACCTCGCCAGTTTTTACGAGCTTTTCTATTTGTTGATCAGTAACATTTTTACATTCACAAATTACTTTAGCAACCTGTTTCTTATAAGGATTATCAAGATTATTCTTCTCAAGATAGTCATCAATAGCAGCACGAAGAGCTTTATCTCCAAGTACACTACAATGGAACTTGTGAGCAGGAAGGCCACCTAAAGCATCATTAATTACATCTGGGGTAATTTGATAAGCTTCACTCAGTTTCATTCCCTTTACCATCACACTCATCATAGAAGTACTTGCTATTGCCGATGCACATCCATAAGTAAGCCAACGAATATCTTTAATTTTATCATCTTCAACAATTATTCCAACCCTCATCTGGTCACCACAAGCTAAAGATCCAACTTCACCAACTCCATTAGGTTCAAAATTTTCACTTTTCTTCCACAAATTCTTTGGTTCAGTAAAGTGTTCTCGTACCGTTTCCGAATATACCCATTGTGTCATAAAATTCATCTTGTTGAAATCTCCCTTAATTTTTTAATTATCGGTGGCAAAACTTCCAATACATAATCTACATCTTCCATTGTATTGAAACGGCCAAAACTAAATCGAATTGAACCATGAGCCATTTCCACAGGAAGGCCACAAGCTAATAGTACATAACTTGGTTTTAAGGAACCAGTTGCACATGCACTTCCAGTAGAAACTTCTATTTTTTTCATATCAAGCATTAAAAGCATTGATTCTCCCTCAACTCTTTCAAAACTGACATTTAAAGTACCAGGAAGACAGTGCTCTTGGCATCCATTTACTACAACTTCATCTATCTTTTCAAGAATACCCTTTCTGAGAGCTTCTCTCATCTTCCAAAGCCTATCTGTTTCAAATGCAAGTGTTTGATATGCAAGCTTTGCAGCTATACCCATACCATAAATCGCCTGTGTGTTATAAGTTCCAGCTCTGAAACCATTTTCTTGGTGTCCACCATTTATAAAAGTCATCTTTGGAGCACCTTTTTTGACAAATAAGGCTCCAACACCTTTGGGTCCATAAAATTTATGTCCAGAAAGACTTAAATAATCAACATCCCAATCTCTGCAGTCTACTTTAATTTTTCCAATAGCCTGAGTCGCATCAGTATGAAATAATGAACCAACTTCATGAGTCATTGAACTAAATTTTTTAATATCTTGGATAGTACCATTTTCATTATTTCCTGCCATAATCGAAACTAGACAAACATCATTAGAAAGCAATTTCTTAAATTCTTCTGTTTTCACTCGACCTTCACGGTCAACAGGAATTAAATCAATTTCAAGACCTTCTTTTTTTAGATATTTTACTGTTTCTATTATTGCTGGATGTTCAATAGATGTAGTTAAAATCCTTTTACCTTTTCCCTGCTTAATTAATTGTGCAGCTATATGGAAAACTGTGTTGTTCGACTCAGTAGCACCACTATTGAAGATTATCTCCTCACTATTGCAGTTAAGAAGCTTTGCTACATTATCTCTTGCATCATTTATATACTGAGCTGCTTCTCGCCCTAGTGAATGCATGCTAGAGGGGTTTCCATATACATTTTCACTTTCCCTCATAGCTTTTATTACTTCTGCAGCCATTTTTGTGGTTGCATTATTATCCAAATAAATTTCTCTATTCATCTTGTTTTTCCTATTCGGATATAACTTAACTCTATTTTTTTCAAGGGTCAAGTTGGATTAAAACATTAGTATTTTATTTTTTTATTGTTGAATAACTCTTAAGCTTTTCAAGTTTAGCATTATCGACTCCTGGAAGAACCTGTAGTGGGGTAATACTAATATTTCCTTCTCTAGTTATTTCAAAATCACTTCTACTTTCACTTTCTTTAAGGCTTGGATTTCCACCTACAATAACATAATCAGAACATTTTTCATTCAATTTAAAATCTTCTTTTTCATTACCATCTTCAACAGAATTTTCAATTTTTTGAATGGAATCAAAATATTCAATA
>JBAYZQ010000057.1:0-12249 GCA_041672385.1 Sphaerochaetaceae bacterium
GGTCGCATTGATTTCATCATCAGACTCTTTCCAAGTATGGAAAAAATCATTCAAATACATGTCTTTTGTATCCAAAGCTTCAAGCTCTTGAATAAGTTGTTTTATTGTAGCCTTATCTTTCATCAGCCAACCTCCGTAATTTTCCCCATATTAGCATAACAGCTTTTAACTGTCTACTTAACAAGTATTCATTTTGTTGCAGTTTGTTGCAAAATACTATATTTTTCCAAGTTCTATAAGAATCTTTTCTCTTGTAAAAGGCCAACTTCTCATCCAAATTCCACAAGCATCAGCTATAGCACTTCCAATAGCAGGAGCTGCTCCATTAGTTGCTATCTCACTTATGCTCTTAGCACCAAATGGTCCATAATCATCATTAACATCAATTAGCTTTGCCTTGAAGTCTTCTGGCATCTCGGTAATCATTGGACAACCATAATCAGTTAAATTTGGATTTAAACATATACCTTTAGCATCAAGTATCATTCCCTCATAAAGAGTATGGCCAATTGCTTTGAGTGCAGCTGCATACATTTGACAAAGAGCAAGTTCGGGGTTAATTGGAGTACCTGCATCTTGAATTGCATAGAACTTCTGAACTTTAACTTCTCCTGTCACTACATTGACCGCTACCTGGGCAAAATGAGCACCATAAGGTATTGAACTTGCGTTAGTAACAAAAGAGCCTTCAGCTACTAATTGACCCCTTCCGGTTCCACTGACAGCTGTATGAATCAACTCACCAAAACTTAATTCTTTTCCAGTTTTATTTGATACAACTTTACTCCAATACCCCAAATCCAAATCAGCTTTATCTTCTTCCATTTGTAATGCAGCTTCCTCTAAAATTTTATCTTTTAGATTGTTGCTTGCAATAAGAGAGGCATTACCTGAAAAGAACGTACCACTTGATGCATAAGCTCCTGTATCAAAAGCACTACTATCAGTATCACCTGAAACAACTGCAACATTGTACATTGGAACTTTTAAAACTTCACTGGCCATCTTAGCACTAATTGTATCTAAACCAGTTCCCAGATCTGCTCCACCACTATTAAGAATAATAGAACCATCGGTAGCCATTTTTATTAATGCAGTACTATGATCAAGTCCTGGTAGTCCACTGCCCTGTTGTATGATTGCAAAACCTTTTCCAATTTTCCATTCTGGGTCATCAGAGGTTTCTTTCTTTCCCCAATCAATCATCTTAGCTCCCTCTTTAAGGGAACTTTTAAGTCCGCAAGAACCAACAGGAACAACATTACCTTCCCGGCCTTCACCAAGACCTTTGAGAATTTCTAGCATATAGCCTTTCTCAACAGAGTTCTTTTCAACAAATTTGTAATAATCAACACCAAGTTCTTTGGCCATTTCACACATACACATATTCAAAGCATAGGCACCTTTTGGAGCTCCATAACCTTGATATGCTCCTGTAGGAGCTATATTTGTATAATAAGTGTAGATATCAAACTTCATGTTATCTACCTTCACCAAAGGAAGTGTCTTTGAACAAGCATTCATTGGAACTGTTAGACAATGGTTTCCATAAGGACCAGTATTTGCTCTTACGTCCATGTAAATTGCATTAATTTGGCCATCTCTATTTGCTCCCATTTTTACTGTAAGTTTCATTGGATGCCTGGTAGAATTGGCGATAAATTCCTGTTTTCTTGTATTCATATAATAAACTGGTCTTCCTGTAATCCAAGCAGCATACCCAGTTACATCTTCAACAAGGATATCTTGTTTTGATCCATAACCTCCACCTACTCTTTGTTTGATTACATGAATTTTATTCTCTGGAATCTCACACACCCAAGAAACAATACGTCTTACATGGTAAGGAACTTGAGTAGAGGCATAAATCACTAATCTACCTGAATCAACTTTTGCATAACAAACATGAGGTTCAAGCGGAGTACATTGAATTTGATTAGTTCTATAGGTTCTTTCAATCACAATATCACTTTCTTTAAATCCTTTGTCAATATCTCCAATTTGACCATGAGCTGCACTGGCAACATTATGTCTAATATCTCCATGCAAAGGGAATTGATAAACAACTTTTCCTTCTCGTGGATCAACTCCTTTGTTATACTCTTCAAGATTTTCTGGTGCACCACATCTATATTCAACTAATCCATTTTGAACTAAAGGAGCATTATTTGCCATTGCTTCTTCAACAGTAAAAACAGGTTTTAATTCTTCATAATCAACCTTAATAAGATTCATTGCTTTATTTGCACTTTCATAATCTTCTGCAACTATAGCGGCAACTCTATCTCCAACGTGTCTTACTTTAAAATTAAACATTCTCCTGTCATGTGGACTTGGCTCAGGACTTCCCTGACCAGCTTGCATATAAGTAATATCTGGACAATTGAAAGCTGTAATAATTTTAACTACCCCATCGACTTTTTCAGCCTCACTTACATCAATTGAATTGACAAAGGCCATCGCATAAGGTGAACCAAGTATAACCATTACACAAGAATTTTTTTCTACTCTATCTTCAACAAAAGCTTTTCTTCCTGCTACTAATTCAGGTCCATCAATCTTAGAAACTGGTTTACCTACAAATTTTAGATTTTTTCTAAAATCTGGAGCAATTTCACTTGTATGATGGCCATTTTTCATTATTTCTCTAGCAAGTTTTACAGCTAAATAATAATGTTCATAACCTGCATCTCTAATATAAATACCTGTAAGAACATCTTTAATTTCTTCTTTGCTAGGATTAGGATTCTTTTCAAGTAACCAGGTAAGTAGTAATGCGGCAGCTGGAGCATTATAAGCTGATTGAACAATACCTGCATCAATCATTCCCTGTTGAACAGCACTTAGATGTTGACCATCTGCTAGTCCATCTCCGGTAACAATTTCTCCACCATCAACTTGACCGGCTAAAACCAAGTTAGAAAAAACTGGTTCTCCATCAAGTAATACTGTGTCACTTCCAGCAAAACCTTCACTGTTATCACTGTCTCTTACACATAAATGACCTTCATTTACTAAAACTTCTCTTAAAGAGTTTAGAGGATTAACTTCAATATTTCTTTTCTTTCCATTTATTTTGACGTGAATTAACAAATTGGGCCTCCTACTTCTTCAAGCATTTTATCAACATTGACTTTCAAAATATATTTTTTGTATTTTGCTCCTCCAAACATATCATCAAAAGTCTTAATTTCTGAAATCCAATCTTTCTTTTCTAAATCTAAAGAAACAATTCCAGTTCCTTTCAAAGCAGCAAATACCCTGACTTTTTCTTTTGTCTTGCAAACCACAGCATTCAATACGCTATGACTCAAAGCAGTATTTGAAACTCTTCTTTGATATACTTCAGCATCTAAAGGAATAATAGCTTTAAGAATTAGATCGTTATCATATTTTTTTCTATTGTTTATAAATTCTAACAGTTTAATTTTTCCATTTTTAGCCATTTCAAGATCAGCATCACAAGCTAAAAATAGAGGAAGTAAATAACTATCGTCTCTTACAACTGCTAGATTTCCACCCACAGTTGCCATATTGCGTCTAGTTCTACTAGCCATATTTTCCGCAGCTTTTTTCAAATAAAGGGGAACCTCTTTTTCATCAATTAATTTTTGAAAGGTAACCATACTTCCAATTGAGATTGTCTCTTTATTTTTTTCTATTTTATCCAAAGCAAGCTTTTTTAGAGAAATGACTCCGTCTACTTTTACAATACTTCCCAAACGATTTATTTCAGTTCCCCCAGCTAAAAAAGCTAAGTTACTCTTTTTTAGTTCAATAGCTTCTTCTATTTTATTAGCAATTTTAAAAGTCCCTAACATAATCCCTCCTTTTTCAAAAGGTTAGCAGCGCATTCATTGGCATCATTAACTAATTTCTTTTCATCAACACCGACTAGCTCTCCGTTATCAACTACAACACTTCCATTAACAATAGTGTACTTGGTACTATGATTATAACCACAAAATACCAAAGCGGCCATTGGGTCTGAAAGTGAACCTGCATATTGCAAGCAATCCATTTCAAATACTGCCATATCAGCAGCCCATCCAATTTCGAATTTTCCAATTTTATCAAAATTTAATATTTTTGCACCATTTTCACTGGCCATCTTAAATACATCACCTGCTGTCAAAGCATTAGCGCCATATTTAACTCTTTGAAGTAAAAGTGCATTACGTATCTCACCAAGCATATCAGAACTATCATTGCTGGCACTGCCATCTACTCCAAGTCCAACATTAATACCCAGCTTAAGCATTTCTTTTACTCGACAGATTCCAGAACCAAGGCGCATATTACTTGAAGGACAGTGAGCAATATGAGCTCCCTCTTTTGCAAGAAGCTTAAGTTCTTCATCATTGAAATAAATTCCATGGGCATAAAATACATCATCCCCAATTAGTTCACATTCTTCCATTAATTTTAAAGGTCTTACGCCATACATAGCTAAACATTGCTCTTCTTCATCTTTGGTTTCACAAAGATGGGTATGAAGTCGAACTCCATATTTTCTAGCAAGTCTGCTTGATTCAATCATACACTGCTTTGTTACACTAAAAGGGGAACAAGGAGCAAGAACAATTTTATGCATAGCCATTCCAGAAGGATCATGGTACTTTTTAATACACCTTTCACTATCTAGTAAAATTTCATCTTCGGTTTGAACGCAAGAGTCAGGAGGAAGTCCCCCATCTTTAACTGAAAGGCTCATACTTCCTCTGGTAGGGCTAAAACGCATTCCTAAAGAATCAGCAGCCTGAAATTGAAGCCCCATTAAATCAGATTCAAATCCCCTTGGATAAAGGTAATGATGGTCTGAAGTACAGGTACATCCAGTTTTTAACAATTCTGCCATAGCCAAAGTTGAACTAGTTAAAACCGCTTTCTCATCAATGTGTTTCCAAACTTCATAAAGGAAAACAAGCCAATCAAAAAGCTTTGCATCTTGTACATTTTTTATATTTCTAGTGAGGGTTTGGTAAAAATGATGATGAGTATTTACAAAACCCGGTACAACAGTACAAGTAGAACAGTCAATAACTCTGTCAACTCTGTCAAAGGTCAAGTTTTTTCCAATTTTTTTTACAATTCCGTCTTCAATAAATAAATCCTCACCTTTGGTCGTAGGTTTCAAAGGATCAGTTACAAGACAGAAAATGTTTTTCAAAAGTATATTTTTCTCTTTCATCTTTACTCCCCCCAGTTTTAATTAATTCTTATTTTCAAGGCTATAAGGTAACATAGCATAAAATGCACTACAAATTTCAAGGTCTTTAACTCTTGTTATCTCATTAGGTGCATGTGCCTGTGCTTCATCACCAGGTCCAAATCCAATTGCAGGTATTTTATGTCTACCAGTGGTTGCTACACAATTTGTCGAAAAAGTCCATTTATCAACCACCGGAAGTTTCCCAAAAAGGTCTTTATAAGATTGAATTCCTGATTGAACTAAATAATGATCTTCTGGTATTTTCCAAGTTGGGAAATAAAGTTCTTGAGAATATTCTTTCTTTGTCCAGCCAGTTTTACCATAGTTAGGCATTTCAACAATAATATCTCCCTCTTTATCACCAGTAGCTTCGCTTACATATTTTCTTACTTGTCTAATAGCAAAATCGGCATCTTCTCCCCAAGTAAGTCTTCTATCACAATATAGCATTGCATAATCAGCAACAGCGCATTGACTTGGGCCTTTAACATCCATCTGACTTACAGTAATTGTACCTTTTCCAAGAAAATTATCATCGTCTGGTTTTAAATCTTCATTAAGCTTTTCAATAGCTAAAGCAGCTCGACTTGCCTTGTATGCAGCACTAACTCCTCTTTCTGGAGCACTTCCATGGCAAGAAATACCTTTTAATATTATCCTAATTTCCATCCTACCACGATGTCCTCTATAAATTTGACAGCTGGTTGGTTCAGTAGAAACCACTAATTCAGGTTTGAAATCTTCTTCTTCAATCAAGTATTTCCAACACATTCCATCACAATCTTCTTCCATAACTGTAAAAGTAAAATAAATACTATAATCTCCACCATAGCCTAATTCTTTTAGGATACGTCCGGCTGTAATCATACTAGCAGCTCCACCTTTTTGGTCACTGGTTCCTCTTCCGTAGATAATTCCATCTTTGATTTCACCTGAGAAAGGGTCAAAGTTCCAATTTTTCATATTTCCAACTTCAACAGTATCGATATGGGCATCAAAAGCAATAGTTTTCTTCCCGTATCCAACTCGACCTATTACACTACCAAGTCCATCAATTCTAACTTCATCAAATCCAGCTTGTTCACAGAGTTCAACAATAAGACGACAAACATTTTCTTCTTGACCTGAGTAACTTTTTGTTTTTACAATTTTTGAGAGATTTTCAGCTGTATAATCTTTATATTTTGCAGCTAACTGTTTAATTTCTTCTTTAATTTTCATTTTTATTTCCTCACTTATGCTTTTATTTTATCAACTCTTTCCCATACATCTTTTGCAACCTTTGTTGCTTTTGCATAGATTTCTTTAACATCAATTCCTTCAAACTTACGATTTTCCATCACTATTTTTCCGTTAATTATTACGGATTCAACACAATTACTACTCATTCCCCAGACAAAATGATTAGCTGCATTTGCAGTAACAAAAGGTGTTGGACTATTGTAATCCAAGATTACTAAATCAGCTTTATAACCTTCTGCAATTCTACCAAATTTTTCATTTTTCCAATAAAGCTCTAAAAGATCATTTGCTCTGGTGAGTGCTTTCATATAGTCTGCAGGCCACCAAGGTTTACCTTCATCCTTGTTTTTGAAAAAGGCAAGTTTAATTTCTTCAAACATATTTCCACCGCATCCATCTGTTCCAAGAACTAAGTTCCTAACTTTATTTAAGTTTTGACAATAACCTACATTATTGTTCATGTTACTTCTAGCATTGTGTGCAAAAAAACACCCACGCTCATTCAAAAGTTCAATTTCTTTTTCATTAAGCCATAAGCCATGCACTAATAAAGTATTTTCTTGTAAAAGGCTAAATCTATCCAACCGAGAAATAATATCCTCATTGTAATGATGATGAGAATAAAGTACATCATATTTGTCTTCAGCAACATGAAGATGCATTCCTCTTCCAGTTTCCTGACAAGCAGAGCTCATCATTTCCAATCCTTCTTCCCCTATAGTAAAGGGAGCGTGTCCACCAATCATTGATTCAACAAGAACAGGCTTTCCAGAAGATTTCTTTTTATCAACTTCTTTGGCCCAAGCGATATTTTCTTCTACTCCAGCTTTAATTTCTTTATCTTGATAATTCCTGTTGGTAACTTCATAACAAGTCATTCCTCTTAAACCAACATCTTCCATTCCTTTTGCAATGGTAGATAGAGATCCTTTTATATAATTAGGACTTGCATGGTGATCAATGCAACAGGTAGTTCCTGAAGCTATTGCATCTAAGCTACAAATCAAAGAGGAGTAATAACAACTTTCTTCATCAAGGCCTCTGTCTAAACGCCACCACCAATCTTTTAAAACTTGTATAAAATCAGTCTGATCTCCGGTCGTTATCATCATTCCGCGACTTAGCCCACTATAATAATGGTGATGAGCGCAAACATTTCCAGGTATTACTGTCTTATTTTCTCCATCTATTATTTTATCAGCTTTGTAAGATGATCCAGCATTTATACCTACAGCGACAATATTTGTTCCTTCAATTACAACATCAACGTTCTCAAGTACCTGCACAGGTACTTTTGTTTGGTAAACTCTTGTGTTTTTTATTACTATAATACTCATATTTTCTCCTATTCTTCGACACTTCCAAGCAAATAGGAATAATCAAGAAGAATTTCTTCAATAAGACATTTTACTTCATAATCTTCCAAGGCTTTACAAACAACTTTTCCATTTCCATCAATTCTTCCGTTGTAAATTTTTTGGTTTATTCTAATAACAAGATCACCATTCTCATAATAAAACCCAGAATTCTCAGAATTATTAAAATCATCCATCCTAGAGAAAATGGTAAATTTATCTTTGTAAGGTTTTCCATTATGATTACAGAAAGTTGCACAGTTACCACATTCATTACAATATGCATCAAGGTGAACTATTTGGTAGGCATCTACAAAGTCACAATCGCAATCCCTAACATCAATAGCAACATTTGCTCTATTTGGACAAACATCCACACATTTATTACAAATGTAGGCACAATCGATACATCTTTTTGCTTCATTTTCAGCAAATGTAGCTGAATTTTTGGCTAAACTTCGATTAAAAGATGCTTTTCGTTTCTTTATATCTTCAAAGAAGGCATTTTCGGCTTTGTAATATTCTTCATCAAGTTCTTCCTCGCTATCATATTCAGCCTCTCTCTCATCCTCAAATCCCTCTGAAACTGCTTCATCCTCTTCATCCATGTGGTCTAATTCAAACTTGTCCCAATCTCGATCAATTATTTCTTCACAGGCTTTTCTTGCAGATGCGATACAACGAACTACCGTTGAAGGCCCTGTAGCCACATCTCCAATAGCAAACACATTTTTAATCTCTGTTTCATTGGTTTCATCATTAATCTCTGGCCAGAGCTTTGAAGTTAGGCAAATTCCAAACTGTTTTAATGCTTTATCATCGGCCTTTTCTCCAATTGCGGCGATAAGTTTATTAGCTTTCAAAACAAAAGTTTTTTCAGTAGGTTCAGGTCTCTTTCTTCCAGAAGAATCACTTTCTCCCAGTTTTTGAACTCGGCAAACTAATTTTCCATTTTCTATCTTTTCAGGATTTGCTAAAAAGTAGAATTCAACACCTTCACTTACCGCTAGTTCATATTCTTCTCGGTCTGCAGGCATTTCTTTTTCCCCACGCCTGTATACAACACAAACTTTCTTAACTCCCTTTACTCTTAAAGCTGCTCTAGCACTGTCCATGGCTGTGTTTCCACCTCCACAAATAACTACATTTTCACCTAAAGTAACATTTTCTTTCTTCTTACGATAAGAAGCTAAGAAATCAAGAGAAGAAATTATTTTATCTTTCTCACCTTCTAAATTAAGTTGATTACCCTTTTCACTGCCAATGGCATAAAGAAGAACATCAAATCCTTTCTCCTTTAAAGCCTCAGCTGTTACATCCTCTGAATCTACCCCAAAGTTAAACTTAACACCAAACATTTTAATAAATTCAACATCACTTTCAATAACTTCTCTATCAATTCTAAATTCTGGAATTATATGATTGACAACTCCCCCAGCAGATTTTTCTCTTTCAAATACTGTAACTTCAAACCCTTCCCGGGCTAAAAAGTATGCAGCACTCAAACCAGCAGGACCACTACCAACAATAGCTACTTTTGAGGTTGCAAAACCAAGAGTATCATTTTTCTTCCAATTGCTTAAAAATTCTTCTCTACCCTTTTCAAAAGCAACTTTCTTCATTTCTCGAATTTCAACGGCTCCCTCATAATCCATTCTGCTACAACTATACTGACATTGATGGTCACAAATAGTACAAGTAATTCCAGGAAGTGCGTTCTCTTCATAAATAATTTCTAAGGCTTCAGCATAACGTCCCATACCAACAAGTCCAATATATTCAGGAATTTGTTGATGAATAGGACATGCCACCTGACAAGGTGCAACAAAACAATCAAACATTTCAAGTTCATCGTTGACTTTGGCTCTATCTGTTCCTCTAAAGGCTTTGTTTAAATATTCAGCAGTTTTAACTTTTTCAGCTAAGGCCTCAAGCTTCTCCACATTAATATCAACAGCATCAAAAGTTTTACTTTCTTTGTCGACAATTTCTACTAAGTTACGTAATCTTGCATAACCACCGGGTTTTAACATATCTGTAGCCAAGGTAATTGGTCTTATACCAGTTTCAAACAAATCAAGAGCAGTAAAAGCATTAGCTCCTCCTGAGTAGGAAACTGGAAGTTTACCATTGAATTGTCTACTAAGCTTTGCTGCAACTTTTACCGATATTGGAAGTAAAGCTCTTCCGGACATGTACATTTCATCACCAGGCAAGAATCCTTGGTTATTTATACTTCCAAGAGTATTGGTAAGTTTGACTCCAAATTGTTTTTTTTCTTTTTCGGCAAGTTTCATAAGACGTGTAAGAATTTCAACAGCATCTTTGTACTGTAAATCTTTTTCAAAATTTTCTCTTGTAAGTCCTATATAACCAAAACCTGCCTCTTGTGTTAATTTTCTAACTTCATCATACCCTAACAAAGTTGGGTTTAATTTAACAAAAGTATTAATATGTTTTTCTTTTAGCATATAACTACAGATAGCTTCTATTTCTTCTGGAGGACAACCATGCATAGTTGAAATTGTAATTCCTTGACAAATAACAGGATTAATTTTTTCAGTAAATCCTTCAAGGGCTTTTTCCATTCCTTGGTATTCTGTTCCATCAAATGCATCTTCTTCAGCTAACCAAGCTTCAAGGTCTTCTTTATATTGAATAAATTTTTCACTCTTTGTGGAATCCATCATGTTGTTGATAAAAGTTTGCATCTTTGGTTTTTTTATTCCATCCAAATTATAACCAACACTCATATTAAATATGAAAGAAACTTGAGATGGAAGATTTCCACCATTATTTAAAGCTTCAAATAGATTTAAAATCATCCAAGCTTTTAAGTATTCATCATAAGCTTTTTCTAAGGTAAATTCAGTTGACCATTCAACATTGTAACCTTCATCTCTTGCGTCGATACAAGGTTTTTCTATAGAAAGGTTATCCATAATTTGAACTGTTTTAAGTTCAATAAACCTTCCACCTGTTAAATAGCTAGAAATAATATTCTGAGATAACTGGGTGTGAGGTCCAGCAGCAGGACCAAAGGGTGTTGAACAACTTTGTCCAAAAACCTTTATACTATGTTTGTTTTTATCTTCATAAAACTGATCTTGATCAATTCCAAAAATACTTTGTTCTACTTTATATTCACCAAAAATTCTATTGAGAAGTTCTAAAAAGCCTACTGGCCGCATAATATCACCCATATTTCCTCCAAGAAAGCCTTCAACTTAACAGAGAAACCTCTGTTACACCTTCATTATCAATTTAATTGTAACCGATTTCCTTTGTAAGTCAATACAAAAAAAGAAATTTTGCAACAAATTGCAACATATTTTTTCCCTATTTTGCGTATATTATTTTAATTTTTAATTTAAAATATCTTTGGATTTTTGTTTTTGTGTCTTCTTAAATTTATACATTTCAGCATCTGTTAAGAACCTAAGTTTTAAAGCATTTTGACCAACTTCTCGTTGCTTTAAACCCCAACTAACTGTAGCTTCGTATTGGGTATCTTCACTGAATTTGATATGTTGGAGTTTTTCTAAAGGTATTAACATTTTTAATTTTGCTTGTTCAAAATTATATCCATCCAAAATCACCATAAATTCATCACCACCAACCCTGCCACAATAGATGTTTTTATCTTCAGTTGAGACTTCCAAAAGGATTCTTGCTATTTCCATTATGGTATTATCTCCAGCTATATGACCAAAGTTGTCATTGATTCCTTTCATATTATCAATATCAAAACAAACAAGACTTAAAACTCTATCTTTGTTATCTTGAAGCATAAAATCAAGTTGATCTAAAATATATCGATGACTTAATAAACCTGTAAAATTATCAAAACTTGCAAAACTATTTAAATCCGATACAAGAGTTCTTAGATATCCAAAACTTTTGTTTTCTTTTAAGAAACTATCTGAAACATCATTAACCATTTCAAGAATTAGTTTTTTACTAAAACAAACCACTGGAATTGAAAGCACATAGAATAACTTATCTCCAAACGGTTCCAGTTTTACAGTTTGTTTTTGACTTACATAAGAATTTTTTGAAATGCAGTTAGTACAAGGAGCTTTCTTGTCCCACACCTCATAGCAATAGTAATTTTTCAGTTTTTTAAGCTTGCCTGCCTCAACTGAATAAACTTCCTTATCAAAAGGCTCAACTAGACGATAATATTCAAATTCAAGATACTCATTGAAGTTTAAAGAATTAAAATCCACAAATCCCTCAGGCTTCTTGTTTGATAACTTTTTTAATGAATTCACTATTACCACCTTATTTTCTTTATAATGCCCTTGAAAAATGAAAATTTCAACCTAACAAATAAAACATTTAATAAAAAACGCTTTATTTATTCCCTTAGGTAGGCATGAAAAGTCAAGATTCTTTTTTTGGTTGATATAATCCAATTTTAATTTTATAATAACTTAA
>JBAYZQ010000058.1:0-12054 GCA_041672385.1 Sphaerochaetaceae bacterium
TAATTACCATGCAAGTACAACAGCTGAGAAAGGTTCAATGGGCTATCATCTTGCAGGAAGAGCAAGTGCTGTTATTGGAACCCACTCAAAAGTTTTAACCAATGATGCTCGGATTCTAGAAAGAGGTACAGCCTTTATTACAGACAATGGAAGAACTGGCTCAAATATGAGTGTTGGTGGTTTTGATAGCATAAATGAAATTAAGAAATTTACAACTCAGATTTTTGTTAGATCAACAAATTGTTTTGACGATCCTCGTCTTCAAGGTGTATTAGTTGAACTTGATGATAAAGGAAAAGCTGTTGGTATAGAAACTATAAATATGTCTGTAGAACTTAAAAACAGTAAGTAGGAAGGATTTTATGGAACAGGATGCTAAAGTAAAAAATATTAAAGAAAATGGTGAAATAATTTTAGGCTGTGATTCAGATAGTTGTATGAAATGTAAAGCAGAAGCTTTTTGTAATAATAAAGATTCAGATTTTACAGCCTTAAATGATAAAAATCTAAATATCAAAAAAGGGGATAAAGTTCGATTTACCATTCCAACACTTAGTACTGTTTGGGGTGTTTTTGTTGTGTTCTTTGTTCCTCTAGGTTTATTTTTTGCAGGTTATTATGGTTTAGGAAAAGGCCAGGGGATAGCAAGCTTTTTATTTGGTATTATAGGTTTTCTAATTGGAGGACTTTTAGCTTTTATTATCTTAAAGAAAAAAAACAAGAAAAATGTTCCAAAAATTCAAAATATTGTTGATAACAAATAATTAAACATAAAGGGGAGAATTATGGATAGATGGAAAAAGGCTCGGTTTCAAAAAACTCTTCAAAAAGATCATATGCAATTAAAAAAGAAAGTAACTGGTGGATATGATAGATGTGATCTTTCAATTGAACAGATACTTGGATCCATGACTTTTGAAGAGAAGTTAGATTTTATTTCTGGGGTAAATAATTTTTGTATACGTGGAATTGATCGATTAAAGTTTAATGAAGTCTGGACTACAGATGCAACTTGTGGACCAAGAGGGTGGGATGAAGAGGTTACTATATTTCCTGCTCCGATAGCTATGGCTGCGACTTTTAACAGAGATTTAATTGGTCAGGTAAGTCATGTAATATGTAAAGAAACAAGAGCTGTAGGAGCTTCTATTCTATTGGCTCCCGGAGTTACTATTTCCAGAGTGCCTACTTGTGGAAGAAACTTTGAGTATTTTGGAGAAGACCCTTACCTTTCTGGTCAAATGGCTGAATCTTATATTAAAAGTGCAAAGGAAGAAGGAGTAATTACTACTTGTAAACATTTTGCCTGTAATAACAGTGATTATGATAGACATAAAAGTGACAGTACTGTTGATGAAAGAACCTTAAATGAAATTTATTTTCCTGCTTTTAAAAAGGCTGTTGAAAGCGGAACTCTTGGAATAATGACAAGTTATAATCTTGTAAATGGAGTTCATGCTAGTCAAAATGATTATCTAATAAACGAAGTTTTAAGAAAAAAATGGGGTTATAAAGGATTTATAATAAGTGACTGGGATAGTATCTATTCTACGGTTGATACTGTTAAACACGGAGTAGATTTAGAGATGCCTGCAGCCAAATTCTTTGGTCGAGAAAAATTATTAAAGGCTTTAGATGAAAAGAAGATTACTATACAAGAAATAGAAGAAAAAATCCTTAATATACTTAATGTACTAAAAAAAGCAGGAGTTTTGGACAGAAAGATAAACGATTCAAGTATTGTTCTTCATTCTGAAGAAAATAAAGAAACCTCTTATGATTGTGCTTGTGAGGCAATAACTCTATTAAAGAATGAAGATGATTTACTCCCTTTAGACAAAAGCAAAGTTAAGAATATTGTTCTTCTTGGAAAAAATATTGACCAGTGTCCCGCAGGTGGTGGATCTAGCCAAATAATACCTGTTTTTGATATAAAAACCCTTAAAGATCAAATAGGTGAAGAAAGTGATATAACAATTAGTTATTTTGAAAGTAAATGGTACAAAAACTCTTCAAATCGTAAAATTGTAAGTGAGGCTGATGCAGTAATTATTCAAACTGGATTTGATTATATTGATGAAAGTGAATGCTATGATAGAGACTATGAGTTTTCCAAAGAAGAAAAAATGGGTATTCAAGTAGCAAATAACCTCAATAAAAAGGTCTTGGTTATTGTTAATTCAGGAGGAGCTTTTGATGTAAGTTGGATCGAAGCTACTCCAGCAGTAATGTTGGCTTATTATTTAGGTGAACAAGGTAGTAGGGCTTTGTTTGATATTATTTTTGGTAAAATAAGTCCATCTGGAAAGCTTCCATTTACAATAGCAAAGAAACTTTCTCACTGGTCAAGTATGGAAAATTATTATGATAATTTTAGTAAGTTTAGTCTTACTAGAGTTGTGATTGGTCAAGGAAATCCTAATTTAAGGAAGCCTAAGAAAATTGAATATAAAGAAGGGCTTTTAGTTGGCTATCGTGATTTTACCACAAGAAATATTGAACCAGAATTTTGTTTTGGTCATGGATTAAGTTACAGTTCTTTTAAGTATTCTGATTTGGAAATGAAGAAAAAAGATGGAAAGGTAAGCTTAAACTTTAAAATCAAAAATACTGGAAAAATAGAGGCAAAAGAAACTTGTTTTGTTTTTGTTCATCCTATTAAAAGCAAAGTATTCAGACCTTCAGTTGAGTTAAAGGGTTTTGAAAAAATTGCTTTAAATGTCGGTGAAGAAAAAATTATAAAAATAAAATTAGGTAAGGATGCTTTTTCTTATTATTCTGAACAAATTCATGACTGGATTGAAGATGATACAGTGTCAGAAATAATGATAGGTTCAAGTTTAGCTAATGTTTGTCTTAGGGGTATTGTCTAAGGTTGATTTTTTTATTATTTTATTGCAGTATTCTTTCATGGGCATAGAAAAACCACTTGAAAAAACGGTCTTTGAACCTCTCGATATCAAGCTAATTGCAGAAAAATACAATCCTAAACTTGCTAGAGTTGTTCCAGGATGGTACTATCGAAGGTTGGAAAGACTTTTACACCTAAAAGAAATGAATAGTTTTTTGACTACTCATTATAATGTTTCTTCCCAAAAATTTCTTGATGGAACAGTTGAACATTTACAGCTAAAAACTCGATTTACGGGTTTAGAAAATTTAGAGAAATTAAAGGGAGAAAGCCCTATTCTGGTAGCTAACCATCCAATGGGTGGGCCTGAGTCTTTGGCTTTATTCCAAAAAGTTCTTCCTTTGTTTCCTGATATGAAAATTCTGATGCAGTCTTTTTTAAGCCTTTTAGAGCCGATGCAGAAGGTTTCAGTTTATAATCATAATCTTCTTCGTTCAACTTTAAAGTGTGTCCAAAATGGAGATCCTTTATTGATGTTTCCTGCGGGTATTTGTTCACATAGAACTAAAAATAAAACAGTTGCTGATCCTCAATGGAAGGCAACTTTTGTTAAACTTGCTAAAAGATATAATAAGGTTATTGTTCCCATTTATATTTCGGGTGAACTCTCAAATAGAATTCACAGATGGTATAGATTCCGTCATTTGTTTCACATTGGTTTTAGTCTTGAAACATTATATTTAGTTGATGAAATGTATAAATTAAGAGGAAGTGAGATTGTTTTCAATATTGGTGAGCCAATCTATCCTGATGATATCCCTGAAGATGTTGATTATGATATTTGGGCAGGCAGAATTAGGCAATATGTTTACAATCTTAGAGATAACCCAAATCTTAAATTTGATTCAAATAAGAAGGATTCTTATCCTCTTCCAGTATTTTCAAAAAAAACTTATAAAGATATTTAAAATTTTAAATAAAGGAGATTTGTTTTGAAACATAAAATTTTTGTTGTGTTGTTTTTTATTGCCTTATTACCTTTCTTAATTTTTGCCAGTTTAGATTTAAGTTATGACTTTAATCCTGGTAGATCTTTGTTTGCGGAACCTAAAGCTGCTCCATATTCATTGAGCACCAGCCTTAAGTATATCACAGTTACTGATGGTCAACCAAATGAAATACTTGCATCTAAACGTACTCCTGGTCTAAAAGATGCGGAAATAGTTATGGTGCCTTGGACTGCTGCAAATGATAGTAATGTGAATTATTTTAATTTAAAAAGTGGAGTTGATCTTGCTTTTTCACGTTTAACTGTAGGTCCTGTCTCAATTGAACTTAATTTAGGTGCAGGTCTTAATACAGTTTTTGAAGGCTTTGGTGGTTCTAATTGTGTTGGATTTGATGGATTATATTTTTACGGTCTTAATGCCAGTATTTATGATATTGTACAGCTGAAAGCTGGTTATCATCATTTTTCAGGACATTGGGGTGATGAATTAAATGATAAATACTACGACGTAATAAAAACTTATTCTGATTTTGATACAAAAACCTATCAAACAACTGAGTATACCAGAGATAATTCTATGCTTCTTGGTGTAAGTGTAACTCCTGCCAGTTTCATAAGAGTTTATGGTGAACTTGAAATACCAGAAAAGGCTAGTTGGATACATCCAGTCATGCATGTACCTAATGATACTATTCGACCAACCGATGATGCAAGAAATCAAATGGAAGATCTTGGAAATAAATACGGTATTGAGAACATAATAAAAGCTGATAATTATCATGCCTATAGAATTCAGGCTGGAGTTGAACTTGAAGTACCTATTTACAAAAACTATTCTTATTTCTTAAGTTATGATTTTCAAAGTCATCAAGATGGTCAAACAATGCATAATTTAACAGATTATTCTCCTGATAATTCTTGGGAAATCGAAAATACCATAAGTACAGGAATTTCTATGAAACATTCTGTTAGAGATGTAAAGATTGAATTTACCTATCATGATGGTCGTTTCCCTCTTTTAAATTTGTACTATCAAAGAACGAAATACTGGAGCTTAGGTCTCAATATTTCTGGTTAATTAAAAAAATAAGACTATATAGATTAACAAAAACATCTATATAGTCTTTTTATAGCAGTGTTTTATTTTAAAACTTCAGCTTCATAACCAATTGCTTCTAAAATATCAAATATTTCTAGAAGTTCTATCTTAGTAGCTTCAACTTTAACACTTTTAGCCTTTAAGTCTATTTCATGCATTATTTTAGCTTTATTTAGCACTTCATTTATACGTTTTACACAATGCTCACAGCTCGTATTATTTATTTTTAATGTTGTCATAATTCTTTTCTTATTTCATTAATTTTTTAGAGTGATCATTAACTCATCAATAATTTCATCTTCCTTGCCATCTTTTATATCTCTTATAACACAGGTTTTAATGTGGTTGGTAAGAAGCTCTTTATTAAAGGCATTTAAAGCTGATTGTATAAGAATATCGGTACAATAAACATCATTTTCAACCATTTTTTTATACCTCTAACTTGGCCTTAAATCCTATTAAGCCGGTTCATAAGAGATTTATATTCAGTGCCTTCTCTATGTTTGGTTTTACATATTTCATTATTGTTTTCCATAACCCCTCCTAATCTATTTTTTTTGATTTAAGTCTAAGTGCATTAGTTACTACCAAAATTGAGCTTAAAGACATTGCAAAAGAGCCTATCATTGGATTTGATAAGAAACCACCGAATGCAAATAAAACACCAGCTGCAATTGGGATGCCAATTGAATTGTAAAAGAAGGCCCAAAATAAGTTTTGTTTTATGTTTTTTATAGTAAGAGAACTTAATCTATAAGTTTTATAGACATCTACTAACTCATTCTTCATTAAAACAACGTCAGCACTTTGAATAGCTATATCAGAGCCATTACCAAAAGCAAAGCCTACATCGACCTGAACTAACGATGGCGCGTCATTTATCCCATCACCTACCATTATAACAATTTTATTTTCTTTTTGGTATTTTTCAACTATTTTTGCTTTTTCAGTTGGAAGAACATTTGCTTCTATTTTATCAATACCAACTTGAGAAGCAATATTTTTTGCAGTAAGCTCATTGTCACCAGTAAGCATAGTAACCTCTAAACCAGCAACTTTGAGCTTTTGGATTGCCTTTTTGCTTCCTTTTTTATGGTATCTGCAACGTTTATAAGAGCTACTATTTCTTCATCAATACTGTAATACAAAGTTGTGTTACCGGAGAGAGACGACATTTTAACTTTATCAGAAAATTTACTTACATCTGTTTGGTAAACTTTCATCAACTTTTCATTTCCAATACTTACCATTCTTCCATCATCTAAGAATGCAATTATACCTTTGCCGTTGAAAGTTTTTGATTTCTTAATGCTAAGATCACCGGTAATATTTTTAGAGTTCATTTTTTCAACTATAGCCTTACTCAATGGATGGTTAGATGTTTGTTCAATAGAACCAGCGATTCTTAATAGCTGGTTTTCACTGTATTTATCATTAAATATTTCAATATTAGTAACCTTGGGTTTTCCTTCAGTTATTGTTCCAGTTTTATCAAATATTACCACCTTAGCTTTATGAATCTGCTCCAAGGCTTTACCTGTTCTAATTAGGATTCCATTTTTTTTGCACCAATTCCTGTTCCCACCATAATTGCAGTTGGAGTTGCCAGTCCTAAAGCACAGGGGCAGGCTATGACCAAAACTAAGGTGAAAATATTTAAAACAAAGCTAATTGGTTGAGCAGTTAAAGCCCAAATAAAGGATGAGACAAAAGCGATAGAAATTACAATTGGAACAAAAATTCCTGAAACTTTGTCGGCTATTTTTGAAATTGGGGCTTTCTTTCCTTGAGCATCCTCAACAAATTTAATAATTTTAGAAAGATCTGTGTCTTTACCAATTTTTGTAACTTTCATATAAAATGTTCCACTTGTATTTACCGAACCTCCAATAACTTCATCGCTTAAATTCTTTTCAACAGGAAGACTTTCTCCGGTAATAAGACTTTCATCAAGACTGGCATTACCTTTAACTATTACCCCGTCAGTTGGAACATTTGAACCTTGTTTTACTAACAAAATATCATCAAGTTTTACTTGGTCTATCATTACTTCTTTGAAGGTATTTTTTCAATATTAGATTCAAGAAATGCCTTTTGGGGTGTTAAATCTAAAAGTTCTTTTATTGCAGATTTTATTTTTCTTTTACTATTTCGTTCTAAGAATTTACCAATTGAGATGAAGGTTAAAACCATGGCTGCTGCATCATAATAAAGGGTATTTACAACAGAAGGATAATCCTTTATCAAAAGGGTTTGGATTATGCTATAGGTAAAAGACGTTAAAATACTAATTGCTACCAAGCTATCCATATTAGGGCTTAAATGTAGAAGAGATTTAACACCATTAATAACATATTTTTTTCCAATAATTATTATTGGAAGGGCCAATAAAAGTTGAATTAAAGCCCAGTTATAAGGATGAGAGGCTTTTGAAAAAAGATCAAATATTGGAAGATTAAACATTTGTGACATAGAAACATACATAAGTAGAATTGATAAAACAATAGAATATTTTAAAGCCTTTTTAGTTGATTTTTCTTCTTCTACTTCTTTGTCAACTTCAAACTTTTTGTTTTCAATGATGAGAGTTTTATTATCAATTTTAGCCGCTCCATAACCAGCTTTTTCAATTTGATCTTCAATGGAATCTTAGTTAAGCTTTTTCTCATCATAGCTGATTGTTAATTTGTTTGTTGCAAGATTAACACTACTTTCATCAACACCATCAAGTTTTTTTGTAACACGTTCTACAGTCGCACTACAAGCCGCACAACTCATTCCCTCTATTATATATTCTTCGTGAATCATAATTAATTCCGTTATACCTCCAAGGGGTATATAATATATAATTATAAAACCTCAATAAGTAAAGAGAGAATAAGTAAATCAATTTTTGTTCTTAATAAAACTTGTCATAAATAGATTGTATGGTTTGACTGTTTCTATCGATTTTACTAATTGTTGTATCAAATTTTCCATTCATGGATCTATAATTTCCTTCAACGGTTTTACTCAAAGAATTAAGATTACAATCAACATTACTAAGACCTGATTTTAAATCTGAAGATAAATTGCTTATTTTAGAATCCATGTTTGCAAATTTTGAATCAACACTTGCTTGATAGTTATTTATAGTATTTTGAAGCTTTTGCATAAAAAGAGATTGCTCTAACTTAAATTGATTAAAATTTTCAAGAAAAGTTTTCTTAAAATCATCAAAACGGTAATTTAAAATATCCATGTCAGAGTAAGTATTTCTTATAAGTGTATTTAATTGTCTAACAATTTCATGGTCAGAACCAATTGTATTTTCTAATAGTGTTTTACAAGGAATAATTAATTCAATTGCTTTTCTTTCCATATGAACTTCTATAAGCATTACCCCAATTAATAGACCTCTTTTAATTTTTTCCCCTTCATCGTTTATGTTCATAAAAGAAAGCAAGGTATTACAGGTATAATTATTATTTGATAAAGTAATTGTTACTTGTTTGTTAGATTTTGATATATTCCCAAGTAAGAAATTTGCAAATTCATAATTTTTATCCAAATAATAAAACCTAGTGCTTTGGAATAAAAAATAGAAAAAATCTGAATCTAAAGATGAAACATTAAAGCTCTGGTGGTAGGAAAAACCAGCTAAATACATACTTATTGCAGCTTGATGAAAATTTTTATTCTGGGCATAATATTTCACATCCTTAATTAAATTAACCCAAATTTTATCGTCTTGAATAAAGAAACTTATTTCATCAATTCTATTTTGCAATTCATTTATTTTGTTTAAATTCTGTTGTTTAATTGCTTGATATTCATTGAAGGTTTCTTCTTTCTTTTTTATTTTTTTCTTTTTATCAAAATTTATTTTATAGTATTTTCCGTAAAGAGAATAATCAAAATTATTAAAATTAACTTTGATAATTTCAATTATAAAAAGAAGTAAATAAACATTAATGATGTTAACCAAAACACAACTAATTAATAAAAATAAAAATGAAGGTTCTCTATAAAAACTTCTAATAATTGCATTAATGATTAAATAAATAATTTGGAAAATGTAAGAAAATTGAATTATTTCATAATCAAAAATACCTTCATCATCGTATATTTCTAGTTTATCAAAAATAAAAATAATTACACAAGAAATAAGGGAAATACCCTCTGAGGTATAAAAAATCTCATTTAATAAGTGTAGGGATTCTTCTGTTATCATAATATATTAACTTTCTCCAAATTTCTTTCTAATATTTTTTCAATTATATTAATAATTAAGATTAACACTAATATAGTTAAATTTACCCAATTAAACTTAATTAATTCTAAAGGGAAATAAAAAATGTCATCTAGTTTTGTCAGTAATGTAAAATTGAAATCAAGTTCAAAATTAAAAATTATGTCAAAAACTGTTTTGAAGTTTAAAAAGAATAAAAATCCAATTAATTTTTTTAGATAAAAAGATAAATTCTTAATCTTTTTAAAAAATATTACACTAAGAATTATTAAAACTAGTGGAATAGATAAAATGATGTAAGAGTAGGTAAAATTCAAAAGTATTTTAACCATAAAGAGACCAACTAATCCCCATATTGGTGTAAAACGAAATCTTTTTACAAAATAAATTAAAACTTCAAAACCAATTAAGATCAAGATCTGAAACAAACTATTGTCAAAAGTGAGAAAGCTAACAATATAGGAAAATAGTATTAATCCTAAAAATAAACTAGATATAGTTGAACACCAAGTAAAATCCAAAAAAAGGAAAATTGCTAAAACATAAAAAAGAATTATTCCTAGACTGTAAATAGGGGGTATTTGTAGCAAAAGTCCAATTTCTTTTGGAGCAATCCTATAAGTTAAAAATATAATAAGGGCTAGTTCAACTAAAGAAAAAATTATTTTAACCCTATTTCTAGTAGAAACAAAAGCTCCATTTTCTTTATGATAATCTTCTCTAATTTCATTTATTTCCTTTGAAATCTTGTTAAGATTATAATCATTGTTAGAAATCTCAGAGTAAATATTCCTCTGAGTTTGTTTGAGACGGTTTATTTCATTTAATCCCTTTTGTTTAATATTATAAATTAAAAACTCATTCATTTTTTATTCTATACCTTCATTGCTTGATTAGTAAGAAAAAATGATTCGAACAACTTCTTTGTTATAGGGATCTTCTTTATAAACTACCGGTGTCATTCCTTCATAACCATGCCATATAAGAGTTGTGAACCTCTTTAATCTTGGATCTCGGGCGGGCATTGTTACCATATTAGGGTTATAACCAAAATTGGCTTGTATTTCGAAATCATAGTGAATATTCATAATATAACATCCTTTAAAGGTATTAACAGATTTGTTACAACATTTTAGTGTTTATTGAATTATTTTAAAAAGTTTTATCTGGTTTTTCAAGCAAAAAAGAAATTATTTTTTTTAGCCTGATTTAGTTTGTTTTTTCTACTTTTGGTGTTACATTTAGTTAGTACCAACTAAGGTACAAGTGTTTATATTAAACGTAAGGAGATAAAAAATGGATAAAAAAGTAATAGCTTTATTAAATCAACAAGTTAACAAAGAATTTTTTTCAGCTTATTTATATTTAAGCTTTGCAAATTATTTTGAAAATCGTGGCTTAAGTGGTTTTGCCAATTGGTATTTAATTCAAGCCCAAGAAGAAAGAGACCATGCAATGTTATTTGTTAAATTCTTACAAAATAATGACGAATCATTAATATACGAAGCAATAGAAAAACCTGCAAGTACCTGGGAAAATGAAATGGAGGTTCTAAAAGCAGGTTTAGCTCATGAAAAATTTATTACAGATTCAATTAATAAAATTTATGCAACAGCTCTGGATTTAAAAGACTTTAGAACCACTCAATTTTTAGATTGGTTTATTAAAGAACAAGGTGAAGAAGAAACAAATGCAAATGAACTAATTCAACAAGCGGAATTAATTGGTAAAAGTGGTAATGGTTTGTATATGCTTGATCAAAAATTAGCACTTCGTGTTTATGCAGCTCCATCATTAGTCCTTTAATTTGGGAAAATATAAATAGAACCTAATACGTGGGATTTCATTCTTTAATGGAGTTTCACGTTTTTTATTAGAAAAAAATAATTCTTGACCTTTCCCTTTGGGGAGGCTTTACCATTGGTTTAACATGCATTATGAGGGGAGAATAATGACAATAGCTAAAGCAGCAGAAACTTTGAACCCAACCAAAAAGCAATTCGATACTATGAAGAGGTAGCATTAATAGAACCAAAAATTTTAGACAATGGATATCGAGACTACGCAGATGAAGAGATTAGAAAACTAGTTATAATTAAGACTCTGAGAAAATTATTTTTTTCAATTGATGAAATTAAACTTTGTTTAGAAAATAATAAAAATTTATTAAAATGTTTTAAAGCAAAATCCAATCAATTACAGGAAGATAATCATCAGATGTCTAATGTAATGGAAATTGTAAATAATTTTATTATTAAAGAGGGTTCTCTCAAAGATTTGCCAGAATTCCAAACTGAAGTTGAAAAAGTAGTAAACCAACGACCTAAACAATTGAGATGGCAAATAAAACAAGTTTTTCCCGGAGATTTTGGGGAAATTATAGCTTCAACCTATGGCCAATTTTTCGATGAAGAGCTTATTTAACTAGAACAAAAGGAGGCTTGGCAAGCTCTAATTTCTGAATTGGATGATGTTGAGTCTATCAAAGTTCCTGAGGATCTTCTTTTATGGGCAAGAAAAAAATGTGAGACTGAAAGTACAAAGAATAACTTTTTAAGGTTGAAAGAAGAATATAGTCAAAGTTATGACGATTTTAATGACGAGAAAAAAAAGAAGGTTAAATCTTATCTTGAAAAAGAAGAAAAATCTTATTCAAATCAAGATTTATGCATGATAATCCTGAATTAATTGAAAAATTGAAGCAGAGCTAAACGGAAATTTACATATTAACAACTCTCATAAAAGATAAAAATAATTTATTAGTTTTAACGGGAACTAAAGCAAAGTATTTATAAAAAGCCAAACGATACAATAAAAATAGACCAAACGATACAATAAAAATAGACCAAACGATACAATGAAAC
>JBAYZQ010000059.1:0-11803 GCA_041672385.1 Sphaerochaetaceae bacterium
AAACTTAGATCTTCCAAAGTGACCAAAACAAGCAGTGTCTTTGTAAATAGGTTTTAATAGATCAAGCTCTTTTATGATATTTGAAGGTCTGAAGTTAAAGTTTTTATCAACAAATTCTCTTATCTTAGAAATTGGAACTGTGTTTGTATCAAAAGTTTCAATGTAAAGGCTAAAAGGTTCTGCCTGTCCAATAGCATATGAAACTTGAATTTCAACTTTTTTTGCTAGTTTATGACTAACAATATTCTTGGCAACATAACGAGCATAGTAAGCAGCACTTCTGTCTACCTTGGTGGCATTTTTACTACTAAAACATCCACCTCCAACTCTTCCAACTCCACCATAGGTATCTACGACTATTTTTCTTCCAACACAACCACTATCTCCGAAACTTCCCCAAACGGTAAATCTTCCTGATGGATTAATTATAAACTCTGTTTGTTCTTTGATGAATTTTTTATACTCTTCTAATGTTGGATTGATTACATTTTCAATCATCAATTCTCTTATTTTATCGTTTGAAATTTCTTTGCTATGAGAGACACTTAAAAGTACTTTTACAATTGATTCAGGTGTCCCATCTTTCTTATAGGAAACTGAAACTTGACTTTTAGCATCTGCAAAAAAGTCTTTAGTAGTTCTTCGGTATTTATCATAAACATACATAAGTTTGTGAGCTACAAGAATCGGAAGAGGCATCATTTCAGGAGTTTCGTCAGTAGCATATCCATAAATTATTCCCTGGTCGTTTGCCATTAACTCTGATTTTACAACTGCTTGGTTAATATCTGGGCTTTGCTTTGATAATTCACAAATGATAATAAAATCATTTGTATAACCTATTTCTTTAAGAGTTTGTCTAGCAATTTTTTCATAATCAATTTGGGCCAAAGTAGTGGCTTCGCCATAGATGAAAAGTTTGTCATTTTTGATTGCACACTCTACTGCCATTTGACTGTTAGGATCTTGAGCTAAAGCTGCATCAAGAAAAGCATCGGCAATTGTGTCGCAAGTTTTGTCTGGATGGCCGATGTTAACAGATTCACTTGTAATAATCTTATTCATATTTAAAACCTTTATAAAAAAATTTCCATAAAAAAAATCCCATCTAACGACGGGATGAAATTTTTTCGAATATACCCATCGAAATCAAGCGTTAGCACCTTCCCAAAAGGGGGTTGCTGTGTGGTCTTCAAGCTTGTCTCTCGCACACTCTTTATGGTTAAATTGAATATAGTATTTTTTTTTGGTTAAGGCAACAGCTTTTTTGTTTTTTTCTTGCAAAAAAAAGAGAATACTGCAATAATCAACTCATGAATAACATTATTGAAATTAAGGATTTGACAAAATATTATGGGAAAACCAAAGGGATTGAAAATCTTTCCCTTGATATTAAAGAAGGTGAAATCTTTGGTTATATTGGACCTAATGGTGCGGGAAAATCGACTACAATAAGACTTATGCTTAGTCTAATATTTCCTGATTCGGGGTCTGTTAAAATTTTCGGTTTAGATGCATTTAAAAATAGTGATATTATTTCTCAGGAAATAGGTTATCTTCCAAGTGAAGTCTTTTATTACGAAAATATGAAGGTTAAAGATTTCTTTAAATATAATGCCTCTTTTTATCAAAGAGACTGTAAAAAAAGAACTAAAGAACTTTGTGAAATATTGGAACTTGATGAAAATAGAAAAATTCGTAGTTTAAGTTATGGAAATAGGAAAAAAGTGGGAATAATCCAAGGGCTTATGCACCAACCTAGAATCTTAATTTTAGATGAACCAACAGGTGGTTTAGATCCTTTAATGCAAAAAAGATTTTTTGATTTGATAAAAGAAGAAAATCAAAGAGGAACAACTGTATTATTCTCTTCACATATTTTAAGTGAAGTAAGAAGAATTTGTGACCGAGTTGGGCTTATAAAGGATGGTCAGTTAATTCAGGTTTCTACCATTCAAGAAATATTTTCCCAAAGTTATAAAAAAATTGAAATTGAAACTAAGGATTCAAAATATATTTCTTTAAAAGAGCTTGAGGGAGTATCAAAATTTTCCCTAGAGGGTAGTAAGGTTCATTTTCTTTACCAAGGACAGCTTGATGTTCTTTTATCAAAGTTAAATGAAATAAAAATCACTGACTTGTTAATAAGTGAACCTGAGCTTGAAGAAATATTCCTTCAGTACTATGAGAAGTAGAATTATATGAAGAATGTTTATAAATATGAATTTAAAACGAATTTCAAGACTGTTTTAATATGGCTTATAAGTTTAATGATCGTCAGTTGGGTATTAATAGTTTTCTATCAAAGTGCAATATTAGACATTCAAGAATTTAATAAATTCCTTTCTGGTTATTCAGAGGATCTTTTAAAAGCTTTACAGTTTGATTTTAGTAATCTTTTTAGTTTTGAGAACTATTTTTCTGGAATTATCCTCTATATTAATCTGTGTTTAGCAATTGAAGCTTCAATTCTTAGTTTTAGTATTTTTACAAAGGAACTTAAATTGAAATTGAGTGATTATCTTTACAGTAAACCTTTGACGAGATCTAGTATCCTTTTTCAAAAATTCATGGCGGGGTTATCTCTTTTGGTTTTAGAATTTCTTTTTCTTTTAGCCTTTAATTTAGTGGTTGCTAATACTCTAATTCCCGAAGTTGAATTAGTAAAACTTTCAATAGTGGATTTATCCATGTTTTTTGTCCTTATTGTTTTTTATTCTTTTAGCTTCTTTTTATCCTGTATAATGAAAAACTGGAAAAATCCAAATATCAGAGGGATTGAAATTACAATGATTTTCTTTATGTTTAAAATTATTAATAATATCGGTTCTTCGGGAGATTTTGTTGATTACTTAAAATATATTTCGTTTTTCGATTATTCAGATCCAAGGGTTTTAGCTTTAAATAATTTCTATTCAATAGAAAATCTCTGCCTTATTTTAGCAATTGTTGTTCTTAGTCTTATATTTGGTTTTTCAATTTTTAAAAGAAAAAACCTTCAAAGTAGTTAGAGGAAAAAATGAAAATATTAAGAAAAGAACTAAAAAATGGATTTAAAGAATTTTTCTGGTGGTTTATAGGCTATTCGCTGTTGGTCTTTCTTATGTGTTTTAAAACTTCTGCAATTGTTGGAATAGATGGGAATCAACAGATGGTTGCATTGCTTTCCTCTTTTCCAAAGGCTTTTAAAAACCTCTTTGGACTTGGAGTAGTAGATTTTTCTAAAGTTGAAGGGGTTTATACAATTTTATTCATGTATATGGCCCTTGTAGCTTCTTTTTATTCAGCTATAAGTGGTTTTAATATGGTTTCAAAAGAAGAAAGTATGAATACAATTGAATTTCTATATGTGAAGCCCATAAGCCGAAATCGAATTCTACTAGCAAAAATTACTTCTGGTTTCTTTTATATTATTCTTTTTTCATTACTTTCTTATTTTGTTGTAATATATTCAACAAATTATATATTTGATTATTGGATGAATGATTTTGCAATTTTACTTTCGATTAGTTTGTTTTTTACCATGGCCCTTTTTTATAGCTTTTGTCTTTTTCTTTCAGTATTAATTAAAAATATGAAAGTTGCTTTAAATCTTGGTTTTGCTTCGGTTATAGTTGCTTTTTTGCTATTAATAATGGCCTTAACTACAGAAGATACTAATCTTTACAAATGGATTCCAAGATTTTTAAGTCCTTTTTGGTTGTTTGATGCCAGAGGATTATTACTTGAAGGACTTTCAATTATTAGAATATCTCAAGCTTTAAGTTTTATTATTTTTTCAAATGCTATTTCTTTTATTTTACACCGGAACAGAGATTTTTTGGGTTAGAAAAGTGTCTAAGTTACTTGAAAAAATATCATTTTGCTATATATTTAAAGAAAGATTATAAATTATAGGAGTTGATTATGGAATTAAAAGGTTCAAAAACAGAAGCAAATTTACAAACAGCATTTGCTGGTGAATCAATGGCTAGAAACAAATACACTTATTATGCTTCAAAAGCTAAGAAAGAAGGCTATGTACAGATTTCCAATTATTTCTTAGAAACTGCTGGAAATGAGAAAGAACATGCTGAATTATGGTTTAAGGCATTACATGATGGAGAGGTTCCTACAACTACTGAAAATCTTACAGATGCAGCAGATGGTGAGCACTATGAATGGACAACAATGTATAAAGACTTTGCTCAAGTAGCCCGTGAAGAAGGATTTAAGAAAATTGCAGCTTTGATGGAAGGTGTTGCTAAAATTGAAGCAGAACATGAGAAACGCTATTTGAAACTTTTAGGAAATATCAAAGAAGGAATAGTATTTTCACGTGAAGGAGATATGATTTGGCAGTGTTCAAATTGTGGTCATATTCATGTAGGAAAAACTGCTCCTAAGATTTGTCCTGTATGTGCACATGATCAATCTTATTTCCAACTTAAGTGTATTGATTATTAATAGTTGATGGCAATGTTAATATAGAGTCTGCTTTAAAGCAGGCTTTTTTTTAGTTAGTTTAAAAAATATCTGTACAATGGTCAAAGTAAATTGTAGACTAGTTATGTGTTTTTAAGAAAGATATTAAAAGGGAAAAAAGGGATTGCAACCTTTTGTGTGATTGCTGTAGCTGTTGTTATTTTAGCGGTTAATCTTTTTTCAACGGTGAATACGCATTTTATAAGACAATTTAATGTTGATCAAGTTGTTGAATTAAAAGACCATTGGTACTACAACAATCGAAATATGGTTTCTTTTCCTTTTAACAGTATAAGTGAAGGTGAACCCTTCTCCATTTCTCAGAAATTGGATCTTCCCAGGACCTTAGATTCTCCAACTCTATTTTTTAATACATATTACTGTGATTGTGATGTAAAAATTGATGGAAAAGTTGTTTATTCCTACAGGACAAGTACGCTTCATAATTCAAAAACAGATGGTTGTATTATGCTTTTAGTAGATTTTAAAGATATAAAGATAAAAGACCAAATGTTGACTATTGAATTTTTTCCTCAATTGGAAAAGATTAAAAGCTATAAGAATTCTGTTACACCTTTACTTGGAAATAAAGCTGATATAATGGCAAAACTATATAGACGGACTTTTATTGAAAGGCTTTTGAATAATTTTATTTATTTTTTAGCCATATTCTTTTTTGTACTGTTTTGGGTGGAGAAATCTTTTATAAAATCTGATAAACAAACTTGTTTAAATATTGGTATCTTGCTAATTTTTTCTGGAATTTATATTTCTTCACAGTCACTTTGGGATGTTACAATAACTTCTTACCCTTATTGGAATTATTCTTTTGAACTTTTGATAACAAACCTTCTTGTATTTCCCTTCCTTTATATTTTGCATGAAGATGTTAAAAATAAAGTTGTGAAAACAATTTATCAAGTTGTTAGATGGGTTGTTTTAGCATGTTTTTTTGTTCAGGTATTTTTGCAAAACTTTACTTCGATTGATTATAGAGAAATGCTTGTTTTTACAATTCCAGTTTTGATTTTGACTTGGATTGCAAGCTTAATTATTGTAACTGAGATTGTTCTACAAAAAGATAGAGATGCCTTTTTAAAAATTCTCCCTGTTTGTATATTGGTACCGGTATGCTTAATTCTTTATTTTGTCTTATCCAGTTATCAAGCTACGGTGGCTTTTGAGGTTGGGCTTTTAATTTTTGTTATAATAAGGTTTAGATATCTAATTAAATTCTATTATGCAAGGTTAACTGAGATACAACATGAAGGGTTTGTTAAACGTTATGAAGATATTGATATATTAACTGGATTAGAAAATAAAGTTGCTTTTGAAAAGAGGTTGAAGAGTCTTTGGGCCGATAAGGGAAAATATTCTTCTATCTGGTGTTTAAATATTAATATTTTTGATTATCGAAAAGCAGTTTTAAAAAATGGGAAAAAGGGTGTTTCTGAAATATTAAAAGCTATTACTATAATAATAAAATCTTCTGTTTTAGACAGTGCAGGATTTTTTAAGATAGGTTCTGATAATTTTTTGATACTATTAACTGATTACCGAATTGATGAAATTATTGAAGTTGTAGATACAATTAATGGTCTTCAAGTAAGTCTGCCAGTTGAACTGGTAATTGGTTATTCCTGCTATAATCCTGAAAGCGATGAAGATTTGACTAATATGCTAAATTTTGCTGAAGAAATGACAGAGGAACAACAGGTTAAATAATGAAAATTAAAGAAGAGAAACCAAAGGGAAAACTTTGGACTAGAAACTTCACTATTATTACAATAGGGAGTTTTATTAGTGCAATAGGTGGGGCTGCCATGGGGTTAGCCTTTTCTTTGGTTGTTTTTGATAAAACAAGTTCAACTTGGCTAGCTGCTATTGTAAATGTTTCATGGATAGTTCCAGGAATTGTACTTCCAATTATTATGGGACCTTATATTGATAAAGCAAATAAACGAAAATTAATATATAAACTTGATTATATTAATTCTCTTGTTTATCTTCTTTTTTATCTTTTTCTAAAACAATTTGGATTTGTATACGCCGGTTTTATAATATTTAGTTTAATAGATGGTTGTATTGGAAGTGTTTATAATTTGACTTATATTTCTTTTTATCCAGATTTAATAAATGAAGGTTCAACTCAAAAAGGATTTGCAGTATCCAGCCTTGTTTATCCTCTTGCTATTTCAATTGTTACTCCTATTGCTTCTGTAGTATATACAAAATATGGAATTGAACTTTTGATTATTTCTGAATCAACTTTGCTATCGATTTGTGCAACTTTTGAAACAAGGATTAAAGTTGATTTTATAAAAAAACTTGATGATGGTTTAAAGTTTAGGCAAAGATTAAAAATTTATTTTGAGGACTTTATGGATGCCTATAGATATTTGAAAAAAGAAAAGGGGCTTCGTAATCTTTTTCTATACAATGCGTTTAGTGTGGGAGATTATGAAGGTAAGAGTTTAATGATAATTGCATATTTTCAGTCATCATCAGTTCTTACGGCTGTTATGTATTCTCTTTTGATATCAGCTGAAACAATTGGGAGAGTTTTTGGTGGCTTTTTTCATTATTTTGTGAAAATTCCTGAAAAAGCTCGACTAAAACTAACTATGGCTGTCTATACATTTTACAATCTATTTGATGGGATTTTATTATTTGTGGCTTTTCCAATAATGATTATTCTTCGCTTTATTTGTGGTATGTTTGGAATAAATACAGCAACTCTTAGACAAGCAGCTGTTATGCATTACATAAAGGATGATTATAGAGCAAAGGTTTCGGGTTTTTTTGAGGTTCTTATAGCTTTTTTTGGGCTTGTCGCTCAATTAAGCATTGGAGCCTTGGGAGAATTCTTGGACTATAGGGTTGTGATTGTTATTCTTTCAAGTATAATGATGTTTATGATTTATTTTCTTATTTACAAAAATAGAAAAGAAATTCAACCTATATATGAAGGATATGAATAAATGGAAGTTATTGAAAGATTTTTACTTGGTAAAAGACCAGATCAAACTTTATGTGAAGATATGATAGTTGAAACCCCAGATTTTATTGGGGTTCTGGACGGAGTAACTAGCAAGAATGATATGCTTTGGCCTGATGGAGAAAAACAGGTAAGTGGAGGAGTTAAGGCTACTCTTCTTTTAAAGGACGTAATTGAAAATCTTGATAATAATGCTAGTGTTGAAGATTTTTTAAAAAAGGTTAACGCAAAGTTTACTTCTTGTTATAAGGAAGCTGGATTATATGAACACCTAAAAAAAAGAGTTAATCATAAAGAAAGGTGTCAAGCCTGTTTGGCCCTTTACTCTTCAAGCAGAAAAGAAGTATGGGTTTTTGGAGATTGCCAAGTTAAAATTGACGGCAAACAATTTGTAAAAGAGAGTGGACTAGAAAATGCAGAGATGGTTTATTCTAAAGCTAGGGCTTTGTATCTTGAGTGTGAACTTGAAGAGGGTAAAACTATTGATCAGTTATTAAAAAAGGATACTGGAAGAGAGTTTATAATGCCTTTGATAAAAAAATATAGTCAATTTTCAAATGATGGTAAATCTCCTCTTGGTTATTGTGTAATTGATGGTTTTGATATTCCGTTAAATCTTATTGATATTATTGATTCAAAAGAAGCAAAAGAAATAATTATGACCAGTGATGGTTATCCTGAAGTTTCTAACTCCTTAAAAGAAGCTGAAGAAGTTCTTAAAACTCAACTTAAAATAGACCCATTATGTTTTAGAGAAAATCCTAGACCCAAAGCTCTAAATAAGGGGTATAATTCTTTTGATGACCGATGTTATATAAGGTTTAATGTTTAATGAAGAGTCTTGACTTTTTTTACTTTTATAGTACAATCTTAGTGTTGGAGGAATTAATATATGGATAAGTTAGCAATTATGGGTGGAAAACAAGCAGTCACCCTTTCATATAATGAATTAGCAACTAGGCCCCTTTGTGATGATAAATGCATTAACGCTGCTGTTGATTTAATGAAGAAAGGAGAGATTTCAGAATCTCCTTCAGTGAAGGTTTTTTCAAAACGCTTTGCTTCTTACATAGGAGCGGATTATGCTCTATGTACTAACAATGGAACAGCTGCGTTAGATAGTGCCTTGTTTGCCGTAGGTGTTGAACCAGGAGATGAAGTACTTGTACCTTCTTATACTTTTTGGGCAACTATGACTCCAATTCTTTCAGAACATGCAGTTCCGGTTTTTTGTGATGTAGATGAAAAAACTTTCTGTATGGATCCAGTTGATATGGAAAAAAGAATAACTGATAAAACTAAAGCTATCATGGTAGTTCATGTTTGGGGAAACCCTTGTGACATGGATGAAATAATGAAAATTGCAAAACGTTATAACCTAGCTGTTATTGAGGATTGTTCTCATGCACATGGCTCCATGTATCATGGTCAGAAAGTTGGGATTATTGGTGATGTTGGATGTTTTAGCTTTCAAGGAACAAAGATTCTTCCAGCTGGAGAAGGTGGAATACTTGTTACAAACAATAGAACTTTCTATGAACGTAGTGTTGCTCTTGCACATTATGAAATGCTTTCAGGTTTACCAGAAGATTCTGATTACCGAAAGTTTGCTTTAACTGGAATGGGCCATAAATATAGAATCCATCCTCTTGCTGTTGCTATTGTTAATCGTCATCTTGATGATTTGGATGAAAGGAATGAGATTAGAGATAAAAACGCTCTTTATCTTGAAGAATTAGTAAAAGATCTTAAAATCTTTAGACCTCAAAAAGTTTATGATAATGCAAAGAAGCAATATAGCTACCAATATTGGTACTTTGATGCTGAAAAAGCAGGAGTATCAACCTATGCAATGCTAAAAGCTCTTAAAGCTGAAGGCGTTTCTTGTGGATATTGTGGTTATGGAAAACTTCATAAATCTTCGATAATCAAACAGGGTGGAGCTTACAGAGACTGTATTTCAAAGCACGAGTTTGGTCCTCTTCCTGTAACGGAGAAATTATCTACTCATACTTTCCTTGCAGCTCCACGCTTTGAGAATGATGTTCCTGAATTAGTAGAACAGTATGCAAAAGCTTATCATAAGATTGCTGAAAACTTGGATGAAATTGCAAAATTTGAAAAAGAAAATGATTTCTCAAGTGAATTAAGTTCCTTATCAGGACGTTCAATTGCAATGCTATAAAAATAATTAAATTTGATTTAAATATTAAATAAAAAGAAGCATCTAATTTCAGATGCTTCTTTTTGTAACCATAAATAAAATTTATTTACCCAATACTTTTGCAGCTGAAGAGTATTCAGTAATTAAATAACAGTCTTTGTGTTCACGCATGATAGTACATGGATAAAGATTGCTTACTTCTTTGTTGATAGCCATGTCTACAGCCTCGCTCTTTCTGGAATCTGGAACTGCACAGATTATTGTTTTACTTTTCATAATTTGTCTAATACCCATCGAAACTGCCTGTTTTGGAACCTCATTGATGGAATCAAACCAACCTTCTCCAACTTGCTGGTTACGACATTTCTTATCCAAATCTACTACAAGATAAGGACTTTCAGTCTCAAAATCAGCAGGAGGGTCATTAAAAGCTAAATGACCATTTTCACCAATTCCAATAAAAGCAACGTCAATGTCAACAGCTTTTATTAGAGAACCAATACGGTCTAGTTCTTTATTAAGGTCCTTAGCATCTCCATTTACATAATTGAAAGCTTTAAGGGTTTTAACTTTGTCTTCAAATCTTTCTTTTAAGTATTTTCTAAAGCTAGCTTTGTGGGTTACTGAAATCCCAACATACTCATCTAGATGAAAACAAGTTACTTTTGACCAATCAACATTTTCTTTTACTAATGCTTCCAATGTATCAAACTGGCTTGCTCCAGTAGCAAGAATTACATTAGCAAATCCTTTTTCTTTAATAGCTTGGTTGATTTTTAAAGCTCCACTTTTAGCTGCTTGTTTTCCAAGGTCTTTGCTATTTTCACAAACAAAAAATCTCATAAATTACTCCTTAATATTAATTTATTTTTTTACGGTATAAAACGTACATAAGTCCTATCATCATAAGAACAGTTTTCTTTCGCTATTCCTTTTGTACTCTTAAATTTCTTATAAAGCAAGGGGTCTTCCTTTAAAAGAGTAGCCAGAACCTTTTCTGATTCTTGTAATGTTGGTTTTAAAAAAGGATAGCCATCACTACTGATAACAACTTGTTTTGTTGTATTTGGAACTTTTACTTTGTGCATATGAGAAGGCACTATGGGAAATCCACTTAAAACAGAAAAACCATATAAACCAGCTTTACTATTGTTTTGAAGATAATGCTGTTTTTTCATAAGAGGATAAAGAGATTCTCTAACAGTATCCTTTTCTAAAAGTTCTGCTTCTGTTTTCAAGCCTCCAAGGATTTCTGCAGTAATAAGGTAAGATCTAAGATTTGAGAAGTATTCATCAGCCACATCTTCAAAACAATAATAGTTTGTATCAATTAAGGCTTTACTATCTCCTAAGAACCAAAGTTCTTTTCTTATTTTAGAATAAAGTATAATACAGGCACTAAATTTTTTTTCAGGATTGTTTTTTATTTGAGCATAAAGATTTTTTTCTTTATAGTATTTTGTAATACAGTCGTTAAGAAAATTAAAGCTTTCTTCCATTGTTGCATTAGAATCTAACTTTTCAAGATTTTCAATTATTAAGTCTTTGGCAATCTGACCACTTGTTTTAAAATAATAAAGTTTGTTTTGACTTGTGGCCCCATCAACAACTGAAATAAAATTCTCATTGATAAAAAGGCCATCTTCACATTGCTCTTGGTTTCTTTTCCCCTTAATAAATGTTTCAATTACTTGCATATCTGTCATTCTAACGATAAATTTTTTGTTTTGCAATGAAAATTTTACGTTTTTCTTCATTTGACTAAAAAATCCTTCTTTTTATCAATAACTTAGGGTTTTAATTTTTTTTTCCTTTCGTTTAGTATTTTTTTGTTGACATTTCATTTTTTTATGGTATTATGTTATTAAATAGTGAGAATTTAGGAGGAATTATGAAAAAATTATTAATAATTTTGCTTGTGGCTATAGTTACTTTAGGATGTGTCTTTGCACAGGGTGCAGAAGAGACAGGTACTAAAGAACCAACAAAGCTAGTAGTATGGAGTGCAGCAGCAGAAGATGAAACTCAGGCATTGATTCACAAATTCAACGAGAGTTATCCAAACATTGATGTCCAGATGATTGCTGCAGGTTCTAATGAATTGAAAACAAAACTCATGGCAGAGCAACCTAAACCAAGTGGAGATGTTATCATGGGTATTGCAAAAGAAACGGCTC
>JBAYZQ010000060.1:0-11779 GCA_041672385.1 Sphaerochaetaceae bacterium
TATTATTGCTATATTGTCAATTTTTATTTTGTAATGCTTCTTTTGTTAGATTTATAGCCAATTCAATTGCTTTTTCACAATTATCCTCTTTTTTAATATCTTCACAAATATAGCTTTTCATTATTCGGTTGAAATCTTCGCTTACTTTTTTACCAGCTTTATAAGTTGCATCTTTTGAATTGGGGTTTTCAAGATTTCCGTCGCTTGTAGCTAATCCTATGATAAGTTGCGCTCCACTTAATGCACCACAAGTTCCCTTTTTTGTTCCACAACCACCACCACCTAGAGCTTCAGTCATTTTGAAAAGGGTTGTTTCATCAACCTTTTCGTTGATAAATGGTAGCAATGAAAAAGCAACAGCTTGTGCACAATTGTATTTCTTAAGTCTATAATAGTTCTTATTTTCCATAAAAGCATTTAAGCATTTTTTTTATTGATTTGACAATAATTTTTTTTAATAATTTAACTTTATTAGGAATTTTATGGTTTCTGAGGACTCAAAGTGAGAACTTGAATCAGGATTATCTTGGAAAACATGGCCTATTTCATAATAAATGTAAAGGAAGTTGAACATTTTTAAATTAATTTGAACCCCATAGCTTCCCGTAAAAAAGTCTAATGGTATGGTTAAATTTGTATTATTCAAATTTCCACCATTATACCCTAAATCAAGGAAAAACATAAAAGAAGGAACTGCTAATCCATTTAAAAATTGCCTTCCATAATAATATAGTTTAAGTGAGTTTCTTAGGAAAACAGGGCTGTTTATATTTTCAACATTCCAAACTGTTCCATAAGTTTTTTCTGCCCATTTTGGAATTTGAGAGCCATTTAAATACCTAAATTCAAAATCATCTACAACTACAAAACTCATTTTGTTTAAAGCATTTTCATCTTTAAGTTGAAAAATGGTGAAACCTGTTTCAGCCCAAAGCCAAAGCTTAACGAAATCAGATTTACCAGTAAAGGAATTCCCAAGTTTTTCTGGGCCAAAAGTAAATTTTAGCTTAGCATCTACTCCTTGAATTGATGCTGTGTTTAATTCAAGCATTTCAATATTAACACCCAAATTTAAACTCATGGAAAGTAGTTGTCTATCTCCTTGAAGGTCTGGAGTACCTACAAGGGTTTTATAACTAGAAATTTCATCATCAACAACAGTATAGTCAAAAACTTCATTGTCAAAAGGATAACCTTTTCTATCTAGGCCTTGAAGTATTGGGTTTAAAGATTGTTCCCACTGACCATCAAAACTAGCCCAAACAAATAGGGGGTCTTTCTTTGATTCGTTTTTTCGTTCACCGAAGCCTTGGCCAAAGGTAAGAGCCCAAGAAGAAGCCATGGTATCATAGTCTGCTAATTTTAAACTATTGAGATCATTCCCCCAATCTTCCCAAACCGGAGCTCCCGTTAAAGGATTTTGAGTAATTACTCTGGGTTGTATCCCTGTTGATAAAAGAACTGAAAGTTCTGTTTCATTTCCTGGAATAAATTCAAACATTTGTAATTTAAGTTTATAAGCAATATAAGAAGGGAAAACTCCTGCCCAAAAATCAGGATGCATGCTGATTTCTTCAATTTCTGTTACGAAATCAAAAGCATAAAGGTTTATTACTAAGCATAACAAAATTAAGAAAATCAAAACTTTTTTCATGAGGCTATTTTATCAGTAAAATGAAGAAAGGGGCAAGCTATTTTAAATTTTATCTTTTTGACGCAATATTAATAAATCAATGAAGATAAACAACATACCAAGACCTGCAATAAAAAAGAGGGTTTTAAAATTCCATCGATCAAGTATTACCCCACTAAAGTAAGGACCAATTGCACTTCCTGCTCCCATTAAAATAGACATGATGGAATTGAATCTAGCTCTATGTCCCATTGGGGTATGATTTGCAACATAGTAATTACTATTGGTTGCATAAAAGACCTCACCAATTGTATTTCCAATCATTATAAATACTAAAACAATAAAGATCGAATTTAATCCAAAAAGAAAATAACTAATTGCATAGAGGAAAGCTGCAAGGGCAATGCTTAACAATGGATGAATATTTTTTGAGAGTTTTGTAATAAAGGGTGTAAGTGTTACAGCTACAAAAGCATTTACAAACATCAAAATTCCATAATTTGATGCTCCAGTTTTATTAAAAAGAGCTGTAGTGTAAAGTGGTAATCCAAAATAAAACAAAGCAGCCAAAAAATGGAATCCACACATTATTATAATATAGAACATAAGGTTTGGTCGGGCTTTAAGTGCTTTGAAGATGTTCCCCTCGACAGCTTTATCAGTTAAGTTACCTTCTTTGCTTTTTTCTAATTCCTGGTGGGTTGGTTGTTGATTTTCTACAAGAAATTGAACTAGTAGGGCACCCACTATTCCAAGTATTCCGGTAAAGTAAAAAAGCAATTCTGTATAATTATTGAATAAAAAGCCTGCTAAAGTGGCTCCAATTCCAAATCCAAGGTTTGAACTAAGATAGAAAAGGGAAAAGGCAACTTGCCTGTTTTCAAGAGTAGTACAATCTTGGAATAAAGCTGAACGAGCTGGGTCAGTTGCTCCATCAAAAATCAAAGCAACAAGTATAATTATTGGAACTAGTTCAAGATTTCCTATCATTGCCCCTGAAAGAATTATGAGAACAGAAAAAAGTAGTTGAGTTGTGACCATTATTTTTTTTCTATCGTGTTTATCTGAGAGCTTGCTTGATAAAAGAGAACTTGGAACATAAAGGACTGAACAAATCATTATAAAATAACCAGCTTTTGTTGCACTATAACCAACTTTTTGTATTAAAAATAGAGATAAAAATGGAAAAATAAAGGAACCTAGTCCATTAATAAAATTAAGCAAGGCAAGAGTGTAGACATTTTTTCCTAGTTTTGAGTAAATCATTTTTTCCTTCAATCAATATTTAAAAATTCATTCAAATCATATTAACACAAGCATATATATAAATTCTAGATTTTTTGTAAGAATCTATTGTTGTCTTCAATAAAATATTAAAATTCATGTATAAAGTCTTTGGATTTTTTATAAAAAGTGATAGTATAGGCAAACAAATTAAGGATATTTAATGACTTTTAAACGCTATTTGAAACTGTTTTCAGCAATGTTTGAATTAAGTGCCTTCACGTTTGGTGGAGGGTATGTTATTGTCTCTTTGATGAAGCAAAAATTTGTTGACGAGTTAGGATGGCTTGACGATGAAGAAATGTTGAACCTGGTTGCAATAGCGCAATCAGCTCCAGGTGCGGTTGCCGTAAATGGAGCTCTTCTTGTTGGTTACAAGACTGGTGGTGTTCTAGGAGCCTTATTATCAATAATTGGGACGATTCTACCACCTTTTATTATTATTTCAATAATCTCTCAGTTTTATATTGCTTTTAAAACAAATCCAATTGTTAATGCTTTTTTAAAGGGGATGCAACCTGCAATTGCTGCTATAATTGCAGATGTAGTTATTAACCTTGGTTCTAATGTTATTAAACAAAAGAAATTAGTTTATATAATTGCAATGCTTATTGCTTTTGTTTCTTCTCTGTTTTTTAGTGTTAATGTTATGTATATTATTTTCTGTTGTGGTATTCTTGGATTTTTCTATTCCCATTTGGAAAGTAAAAAGGAGGGAAGCAAATAATGCTTTTAAACCTTTTTTTAAGTTTTGTTTATATTGGAGCTTTTAGTTTTGGTGGAGGATTAGCAGCTCTTCCTCTTATTCAAGAACAAGTAGTTGAAATGCATTCATGGATGAGCATAAATGAGTTTACAGATTTAATTAGTATTGCTGAAATGACTCCCGGTCCCATTGCCATCAATAGTGCAACTTTTGTTGGTATAAGAATTGCGGGATTAAAAGGAGCTCTTATTGCTACTATGGGGTGCCTTTTACCTTCTTTATTGATTGTTTCACTGCTTGCTTTTTTGTATTTTAAATATAAGGATCTCAATTGGGTTAAAGGAATTTTAGCAGGCCTTCGCCCAGCTGTAGTTGCTATGATAGCTGCTGCAGGAGTTGCGATTTTTAAGATTGCTATTAGCCCTTTATCAAATGGTTTGGTAAATTATGTTGCAATTATTTTATTTGCTTTTGTATTAGTTCTCTTGAGATGGAAAAAAATAAATCCAATCTTTATGTTAATGGCAAGTGGAATTTTAGGTATTGTTATTTACTATTTTATAGGAGTATAAAAAGTGAAAAAAATGACAATTATGATAAAACCTGCTTCAAGTGCTTGTAACTTAAGTTGTGATTATTGCTTTTATAAGGATGAAGCTTCCCTCAGAAATATTGCAATTCATCCTTTTATAACAGAAGAAATACTTGAACTATCATTAGAAAAATTTTTTGAAAATACAACAGAAGAAATAGATTTTGTATTTCAAGGTGGAGAGCCTTCTCTAGTTGGTCTTGATTGGTTTAAGCTTTTTATTGAATTAGAAGAAAAACATAATAAGAATAAAATAAAGACCAAACATAGTTTTCAAACTAATGGTACGCAAATTGACCAAAATTGGGCAGAGTTTTTTCATGATCAGAATTTTTTAGTGGGAATCTCTTTTGATGGAACACGACAACTTCAAGATTTTCAACGTCCTACTGTAAAAGGTGGAAAAAGCTCAAAAATGGTGATTGATGGAATGAAAATATTAAGAGAGAATGATGTTGATTATAATATTTTAACGGTTGTTACCAATACATTAGCAGAAAATTTAGATTCGGTATGGAATTTCTTGAGCAAACAACATTGTGATTTCTTTCAATTTATTCCTTGCCTTGATCCTCTTGAGGGGAAAACAAATCGCTTCTTAAGTCCAAAAGTTTATGGAAGTTTTTTAATAAGATTATTTGATAAATGGTATGCTTCTTTAAGAGAAGATTCTTTTTCTATTAGACTTTTTGATAATTTTTTGAATATCCTTTTGAATAATGAGCCAGAGGCTTGTGATATGTTGGGCCATTGTTCAGTTCAATATGTGTTAGAAGGTAATGGTAGTATTTATCCCTGTGATTTTTATTGTTTAGATGATATGTGTTTAGGAAATATTAAAGAAAGTAAAATTGTTGATATGGATCAAAAAAGAAAAGAAATTCATTTTATAGAAAATTCATTTAATAAAACTAATGATTGTCAAAATTGTGATTATTTTGCACTTTGTAGAGGGGGGTGTAAGCGTTATAGAGACAATGAAGGTAAATTTAGGTTTTGTGAAAGTTATATAATGCTTTTTGATAATCGCATTAGACGATTTATGGAAATTGCCAATTTTATAAGGAAGCAACAAAAAAAAACCCTCCGTTAGGGAGGGTTGTATAAGGATTATCTTCTAAGTGGTCCAAAACCATTTCCACGGCCACCACCTCGACCTCTGCGTCTGCCGTAACCAGGACTTTCTTCTGTTTCACAAAATAAATAGTTTCCACCTTCAATTATGAGCTGTCTTCCATCAACTATTGATAGGGAGACTTTGTACCTTGCATCATTATAAAGTTGCTGTACCGTTGTTCTTGCAATATCCATATGTCGAGAACATTCTTCTTGAGTGAAACCTCTATTATCGATAAGTCTAATTGTTTCATATTCTTCTAAACTCATCTGTACTGGTTCCATCTCAATTTTTTTATCCAACGGTCCAAAGCTATTAAAAGATGGTATTCTGTGAATTCTTCGTTTCCTAATTGGTCTTGGCATAAATTACTCCTTACCAGTTTCCTCTTCTTCCTCTTCCACCCATTGGTCTACCACAGGAACGAAAGTTTTTTCCACCTCTTCGTCCTAAGCCGAGGCCTAAACCTCTTCCTGCCAATGGCATTCTGTCTGTTGCTACTATAGGCTCTTTTGTATCAGTTTGTTGTATATTACAATTACCTAAGCCTCTTCCTGTTAATTTTCCTTGTCCTTCAGGACCTGTTCCATCAAATCTTGGCATAATTAAATCTCCTTGTCAATTTATTTGTTTTCGACATATGTCGCTTACCCTTATAATGTACAATAGTTTTCGACATATGTCAACAATAAAGAAGATTTTTTATCTATTTAGGTATATATTCAAATAAAATTTGTAATAATTTGCTTCTATCTATAGGTTTAGATAAGTAATTATTCATTCCTTTAGCAATGCATTTATCAATGTCTTCTTCAAAAGTGTTTGCACTTATTGCAATTATTGGAATCGAAAGAGCATCTGGGTGTTTACTTTTTCTTATTTCTCCAGTTGTTTCATATCCATCCATTATTGGCATTTGAATATCCATTAAAATGCCAAAGTATTCATTTTCTTTACTATTTAGAAAATACTTTAATCCAACTTTCCCATTTTCTGCTTGCGTGGTAATTAAACCATATTTTTTTAAAATAGTTACAAGAATCTTTTGATTCAAAGGATGATCTTCAATTACTAGAATTTTTTTTCCTTTTAAAGCTTCTATTTTGATGCTATCTGGAACTTCTGTTATTTTATTTTCTTTTTCTTTTGTAGGAATTTTAATTGGTAAGTCTACTATGAAGGTAGTTCCTTCATTAATTTTACTTTTAATTTTTATTGTTCCATGAAATATTTCTACAATATTTTTTACAATAGAAAGGCCCAGTCCTGATCCTGGTTTTCCTCCTTTTGCTGCTATTCCGGTTCTATAAAAAGAATTGAAGATAGTATCTTGCTCCGATTTAGGTATTCCACAACCTTCATCTTTTACTTGAATTAAGTAGTGAATTATATTATTTACTGTTTTTTTATTCTCGGAAATATCTAATGTTATTACACTTTCTTTAGGTGAGTATTTTGAGGCATTATCTAAAAGATTTTCTATAATTTTAAGAAATTTTAATTTATCTAAAAGAACATCAGAATGGATTATATTACTAGTAATAATCAATTTTTGTTCATTTTTTTTGAAAAACGGAGTCATTTCATATTTTATATCAAATATTAGCTGATTAAGGTTTTCTGAAGTAATATTAAAGGAACATTGATGTGAGACCAATCGGCTCATTTGTAATATTTCATCAATTATATGAAGAAGTTCTTCTGAGGAACTTCTTATTGCATTTAGTTTCTCTTCTAAGGGAATATTATCTTTTATATCGTCAAAGGCTAGATTTGTCATTCCAATAATTGCATTAAGTGGTGTTCTAAGATCATGGTTCATAGCATTAAGAAACGTTGATTTTGCAGTGCTAGCTTCTTCAGCTTTTTGAAGAGCAAAACGCATTTCGTCTGTTTTTTGTTTGTCACGTTTTGCTAAAGGTGTAATATCAATCCATGCTACACTATAAATGAAGGGTTTATTGCTTACCTTTATTGTAATAAGCCTTTTACGAGATCCATCTGCCATAAAATAAGCATCTTCAATATAATCATCATGCTTGAAAGCTGAATATACAACTTCTTTAAATTCTTCAATATTGGGAACAGAGAAATTTTTACCATCTTTTTTTTGGTAAATAAGGTTTAAGTATTCTTTTAGAGTTATAGTTACAAGCTTTTTCTTAAGATTAAAATAATCTTGATGGTTTGACAAAACTGTTACTTGTTCATTTTCAAGGTTTATTTGAGAGATAAAATCAAATTCTTTCTCAGTAATTGGGAAAAGTATTTTAAAAATTTCTTCTTGTTCTTTAATTTTGTCTCTTTGCTGGATTTCGTCTAAGAAATGATTAAAATGAGAGTATACAAAAATTAAGGAAATCAAAATTAGTAAGATTTTATCTATATTTGAAATATAATTAGCATTAAATTCTTTTTGTTGTATCAAAAAAATATAAGAGAAAAAGATGGTTATAAATTGAAAAAAAATAACTTTTTTAAAACTAGTAATTCTCAAATTTGGTAGTAACCAAAGCAGAATTATTAAAAAAATTAATGAAAAATCTTGGGTAAAGGTTGCGAAACATAAAGTGGCAGATATTCCAATAAGAAATAAAGAAGATTCTTCAAAAAAGACGGGTCTTTTTCTTGCAAAATTACTTTTAGAAAAAAAATGAATTATCAATGATATCAAAAAAGGAATAATAATGAATAAAGAACTTTTATTCATTGGAATATTACTAAAAAATAAAAGAATTAGGTTTTTTATAATTAAAAATAAATAAATAAACAAAAGAAGAAAACTAAAATGTTTGATTCTTTTTTTGTTTAGAGCATGAATTTCTGGCTCAATTTTTCTGTACTCTAAATTTGAATATCCATAATCATCAATGGTACAGAAATTAAATCGCATTTTTTCCCTTCTCTAGTACATTATCATAAATAAATAAAAAATAAAAGTATGACTTAAATAGCATCGGCTTCTGGGAAACAATGAAGATGTAAAGGACTTAATACTTTGAAATCTTCAGCTTTCTTACAGCCAATTTTTTTACCAAGTTCAGTCGATTTGTTTTCAAAATAGGTTCTAAAGAGGGCTAAGGTATTAGCATCCATTTGAGATTTATGTTCGGAAATTGCCTTGAATTTGAGTTCAAAATTATTTTTAATATCAATTATGGTATTTGGTTTTGAAGTAAAGTAAAAACCAATTGCCTTCGCTTGCCAAGGCTTAGTTGTTGTATTCTCTGGATAGTCTGTTAAATTTGAAGAAATAAAAGCCTGACAGGCCGCTTTCCCAGTTACAATGTGATCATTATGACCTTCGTAAGCATTAAATGGATCTGGAGTAAAAATTACATCATATTGGTTTTCTCTAATCAATATTGCTATCTTCTTAGCTAATTCAGGAATATTGTTTAAGGATCCGTCTAGATAGTTGAAATTAAAAAATCGAGAACAACCTAGTAAACTTCCAGCCTCTTGAAGTTCTTTTTTCCTTATTTCAACAAGTTTTTGAGGGGTCATTTTAGGATCTTGAGTTCCAAGCCTTCCATCAGTTATAGTTAAATAATGAATTACACAGCCTTTATCAGCAAGCACTTTGATAGTTGCTCCCATTCCGATTTCATTGTCATCTGGATGGGGTTGGATGCATAGAACAATTTTACTTTCTAAAATTTCAGGAGGAGTGAGCATCATGTTAATCAAATTTTGGTCCATAGTAATTCTCCTAAATAATCTTTAATGGAATTAATATTACCAAAAGTGCAATATCAAGAATAGCCATTATTGAAAGGAATTTTTTTTGTTTTATTAAAGTTGCATCATAAGTCCAACTGCAAGCAAAAAAGAAAGGAATATAAGTCGTAATAAAAACGGGAATAGCTCCCCACCATTTATACACCCAAATGAAAGCCGGAGTCCAGGCAAGGAAAATTTCAAATATAGAAAAGCCCAACGCGGTTCCAATTATATAAACCAATCTATTATTAATTCCAAAAATTTTAGCATCTTTATTCTTTGGCATTAATTTGATGGTAAAACCTGCTATAGCAAACATCATAGAAAGTTCCCAACTAACTCCAATAAGAAGAATGAAAGATGAACTTTCAGGAGAAACACTCCAAAGTGCATATCCAAAGAAATAACAGATTAGTGCATTTATTATTTCATAGAACCAATGAACGAGATAAAGTGCAAGGGCTGCTTTAATTACTCTATAGTTCTTTTTTTCTGCCTCATTAATGTAAAGAATTACCACTACTGCAAAAATTGCTATGAAGGTCCAATTAAAATTATTGGGGCTTCTCACTGACTCATTAGCTAAATCAGCTAAGGGTTTAAATTTAGGATCACCAAATAACATAAAACCATCCTTTTTAATAAGAATATCACAGAAATTTCAAATGTAAAGTAAAGAAATTTTAAGAAATTATTTTTTTGCCACAAAAAGCACACTTTCCATCCTTAATGTTGCTTTGAAGTTCTTTTTTTGTCAGATAATGATTATTATGATTTGTAAAAAGAGTTTTATGGCAATTTGGACAGATTGTTGGAGAAAAATACATACTATTTCCAGGATAAATATAGGGGATTTTTTCGTTCTTTGCTACTTCAATTATTTTTTTAAGATATTCATCACTAGTAGGTTTTTCATTGGACATTTTATAATTTGGATAAAATTTTGTTATATGCCAAATTTCAACGCCTCTGTTGTAAAGTTCTTTGCCAATTTGTTTAATAATTTCAGGTGAATGAAATTTTTCAAGAATCAAAGTTGTTACTTCCACATGTTTTTTGTTTTTTATAAGATATTCTATTGCATTGTAAACAGGTGTTAATTCACCATGGCAAATAGTTTTGTAATAGTTTGCATCACCCTTTAAGTCAATATTATAAGCATCCACAACCGGCGAAAGTCTAATAAGAGCTTCTTCGGAAAAACTTCCATTTGTGACCATTATAGTAGAAAGATTTTTTTCTTTTGCAATAGAAGAGGTCTTATATACATAATCTTGCCAGACTAAAGGTTCGCTGTAGGTGAAACTAATGGAAGGGAGGTTTCTTTTTAATGTAATTTCTACTAGATTCTCAGGAGAAATCTCAGTACCTTTGTAATTATGACTAAGTTGTGAAAGTTCCCAATTTTGACAAAAATCACAGGAAAAATTACAACCACCTTGAGCAACTGACATAGTCAAAGTTGCTGGAAGAAAATGATAAAGAGGTTTCTTTTCAATTGGATCTTCACAAATTGTTTGGAGGAAATTACCTCCGGTGCTGATTAATTTCCCGTTGCTGACAGTTCGAACCCGACAATGACCAAAGGCACCTTCTTTTATATTGCATTTTAAATAACAAAAAGTACAAATCATTCTCCAAATACCTCTGCTGTGAAAATTTCAAAATGGCTTAAAGGACTTTTGTAAGCTTCGAGGTCTAAATTAGCTTTCTTACAAAGAGCTTCAAGAAATTTTCTTTTACTCCAGCCAGTTTCAGTGGCGACTTGAGGTAAAAAGACAGCTTGATGAAAACCCTGTGATATTATTATTCCATCTTTTCCAAGAGTGAATTCTTCAAGGGAATCAATTTTTTTTAAAGGGCTTAAGATGGAAATTTCAATTTTAATTTTATTAATTTCTTCAGGTTTTAGCGTATTAAAACGGGGATCTTTAAAGGCTGCCTCAACTGCAAGAGTTGGTACTGTTTCATAAAGAGGTTTAAAACCAGTCATAAAACCTATGCAACCTCTTAGGTTATCATTTTCTTTTAAGGTAATAAAACAACCATTCTTTCCTTTTAGTTGTTCGGAAGTTGAAATTATCCTTTCAAAAGGAAGTCCAAGTTGTTTTTTTATTGCATTTCGTGCCATGGAAAGTAATACATTTTTATCCTTTAGTTCCATCTTTCCTCCATAACAAACAGAAGTAAGAAACAAAATCTTCTTCTTTTGTTTTATTAATAATATTTGAATTGGAATGACCTGCTACAAAACCTTCATATTTCAAAAGACGGGCAATTTCAGATACGACAAGAATTGGAGCAAGCCCACAGATTGTATCGCCATTTTTCTTTGCGGTTTCATAGGCTTTTTCTCCCTGTCCAGAACAGAATAATTGAGCAATATTATTATCAGCTTCAAATACCGCTTTTTCTGGATTAGAACCTTTAAAAGGTGTGTATGAAAAACGAGCACCATAATGTGTAAAGTCACTACTAGCTACAACTGCTGTATTTTCATCTATTGATTTAATTATTTTTTTTGCATAATCAAGAGCTTTTTCATAGGAGGTAAAGGAATTTACAATTGCTGTACTAACTTTCAAATTTTCTCTAAGTTTACAAAAAGGAAGTGCCATTTCAACTGCATGCTCAGCTTGAATAACTTCTTTATACCCTTTTTCAAAAGGACTAAGACAAAAACCTTTTACACTACCTAGTGGAGTTTCATAGGAATCAAAATGA